>JBJOHY010000126.1:0-12340 GCA_046047475.1 Actinomycetota bacterium
AATGGATGATGAACACTAGTCCAGTTGCCATCGTCCGTTAATTCAAACATTGGTGCGTCAACAATCCAAACGAAAGACCAATCACCGTCTTTGATTAGGCCAAGCTGGGAGGCGATTTCAGCTCTTGTTGCGGCAAGCAGCGCTCTTGCTTCATTGGTGGCACCGGCTGCAAAAAATATAGCATCACCGTGCTTTGCCTTGGTCGCCGCCAATAATCCATTACGTTCTTCGTCCGAGATGTTCTTTGCCACTGGACCGGTAATTTCCCCGTCTTCACCAACGCTAACCCAAGCCAATCCTTTTGCGCCGCGTTGTTTCGCCCATTCTTGCCATGCATCAAACTGCCGTCTTGATTGCGATGCTCCACCTGGCATCACAATCGCACCAACATATTCTGCTTGAAAAACTCTAAAAGGCGTGTTCTTGAAGAAATCAACCAGTTCGATCAGTTCCAAGTCGTACCGCAAATCCGGTTTATCTGAACCAAATCTTCGCATCGACTCTTCATAGGTCAACCACGGGATTTCACCAATTTGGTAATCAGCCAACTCCTGCCAAAGCGCTCGAACAATCGCCTCGCCTAGCTTTATGATGTCCGACTGTTCAACAAAAGACATCTCAATATCTAGCTGGGTAAATTCTGGTTGTCGATCAGCTCTGAAATCTTCATCTCGGTAGCAGCGAGCAATTTGATAGTAGCGCTCTAGCCCTGCCACCATTAGTAATTGTTTATAAAGTTGGGGTGATTGTGGCAATGCGTACCACTTGCCTGGTTGAAGCCTTACGGGTACCAAGAAATCTCTAGCACCCTCCGGTGTTGAACGAGTAAAAGTTGGTGTTTCTACTTCGACAAAATTCATCGAATTTAACAGATCACGTGCAATTGCATTCGCTCTCGAACGCAACTTCAAGTTGCCCGCCATCTTGGGGCGACGTAAATCTAAGTATCGATGCTTCAATCTAATCTCATCGCCAACATCATTCGAATCTTCAATTTGAAATGGCAGAGGGCTAGCGGTAGAAAAAATCTTTAATTCATTAGCCACCAATTCGACCATACCAGTGATCAAATCCGGGTTTTCATTTCCCGCAGGTCGGTTTTGAATTGTTCCGCTAACTTGGACACACGATTCTGGTTTTAGCGAATGAGCTAACGTCTCATCATGAACGACAACTTGAATCACACCTGAAGCATCACGTAGATCAAAAAACGCTACGCCACCATGATCTCGCCGCCGGGCGATCCACCCGGCAGCACTGACCTGCTGGCCTGCCTGGGTCGCCAATTCAGCACAATTATGTGTTTTCAGCAATGCGATCAAACTTCCTTCATCGAGTTAGCGGCCAAGCCTAGATGTTGTTTGATTCGGACAGCCAGATCACCAACCGCAACGGATTCTTGTTGGCCAGAATCGAGGATTTTTAGGGTGTACTCCCCGCTTTTCACCTCATCTGGTCCAACTAGAACTACGGCATAGGCTCGGTTTCGGTCAGCAACCTTCATGCCGTTCTTTAAATTCTTAGCGTGAGTAATGTGATCTACCAACAATCCAGCTTCGCGTAATCTTGCCGAAACCTGGAACGAATCTCCCACAAATTCAGGCGATACCGGAACTACCGCAATTGGCTTTGGTAGTAATTGGGCTAAATCGATTCCTTCAGCTTCTGCGGCCAAGAAAGTTCGATCAACGCCAAGCCCGAAACCAATTCCAGACAAATCTTGCCCACCTAGCGATTGCATCAATTGATCGTATCTTCCGCCACCACCAATTCCGGATTGTGCACCTAATCCACGATGGACAAACTCAAAAGTCGTTCTAGTGTAGTAATCCAAACCGCGTACTAATTTTTTGTTTATCACATATGGAATCTTGAGCAGGTCCAGATATGAAATTACCAACTCGTGATATTCACGACATTCGCTACAGATGTAGTCAAGCATTAGCGGAACATCAATCAGCAATTGTTGAACATCGGTACGCTTATCATCCAAGACGCGAAGCGGATTTAATTCTGCTCGCTTTTTCGTTTCATCATCAAGCGGAAGACCTCCTAGATATTTGGTCAAAATTTCTCGATAGCCTGGGCGGCAGGACTGACAGCCAAGAGAAGTTAATTGCAATTCAAAATTCTTAAGTCCGATTGATCGAAATGCCGCATCGGCTATTGCAATCACTTCAGCATCTAATGCTGGAGTTTCTGCACCAATCGCTTCAATTCCTACCTGTTGCAGCTGTCGGTATCTTCCTTTCTGCGGCCGCTCTGCTCTGAAAAAGGCACCGGCATACCAAAGTTTCACTGGTAAACCCTGTTGAGTAAGACTGTTTTCAATCACACTTCTAATTACGCCAGCAGTTCCTTCTGGTCGAAGCGCTAATTGGCGCTCTGCTCGATCCGTGAAGGTGTACATTTCTTTGCTAACTACGTCAGTGCTCTCCCCAATGCCCCGGCTAAATAAAGTTACGTCTTCGAAATATGGCAATTCAATGTATTTATAGCCAGCTGCAATTGCCGGTGCTGCCAACAACTCTCGCACTAATCGAAACTGATCGCCAATTGGTGGAAAATATTCTGGTACTCCCTTAGGGGCTTGAAGTTGTTCCACGAAATCTATTCCCCTAGGTCTTTTAGGTATGAGTTGTTCAACCGCTCAAATCCAATGGTCGAATTTTCACCATGGCCTGGATATATCAGTGTTTCATCCTGATAACTTGAAAGCACATATTTAAGACTTTGCTTCATCTGCTCTGGGCTACCAGAAAATAGATCGGTTCGACCAATTGCTTTTTTGAACAGCAGATCCCCGGTAAATAAATTTTCATTTCCAAATTGAAAACAAACTGATCCAGCGGTATGGCCTGGAGTTGGAACGATCGTGATATCAAATCCTGCGAAACTAAGATTGGTATTCCCGGCAACAGTAATTACTTCCGCTGGTTCGCGCCAAATTTGATTTGGCGTCAATGTTGCTACCACTCCTTGCGCCTCTGGACTTAGCGCCAGAAGTGGATCTGCCAGAAATGGTCGATCTGAAGCATGAATTACTGCCGGGATTTCTAAATCATCGACCATCGGCAGCAGATTCCAGGTGTGATCCAGATGTCCATGTGTTATCAAAACCGCTACTGGGCGAAGGTGGTACTCCGCAGTTATCGCTGAGACGTACTCAGCAGCACCTAGTCCTGGATCCACAATCAAGCATTCCGAGTTAGGGCCAGCGGCGACGACATGGCAATTTGTGCCCCAAGGACCCACTGCGGCAGTCTTGATAAACACGATTCTCCCTGTTCTCTTAGGGATGAGCCTACCTGCCAGATTCCCTTCTACCCGTGCTTGGCACAAAAGCAGAGGCGGTAAAGTTTGAGGTCTGATTTTGCCCCTAGGAGAATAGATGATGTCGCAGCGTCGCAAGCAAGCTCAAGTCGAGGCAGCGAAAGCAAAAAGACGGCGAACCTTGGTCGGCGCACTGGCTGGCATATTGGTAATCGCACTGTTTGCTGGCTTAACCTATTACAACAACGTCGATCGAACTGAAGCTGAAGAGCCAACGCCAGATAATGAACCAGAATTGCTTGCCGAGTGCGATCCAATTGGCACGCCTCGAGTCGATGACATCAAATACGACCAAGCCCCTGCTGCATCTTCCGCAATTGCTCCTGGAACTCTGACTTTCAACACTAACTGCGGTGAAATCGCAATCGAAACTGATCCTGCCGCAGCACCGGCAACGGTTGGGGCATTTGAAGCGCTCGCAAATGATGGTTACTTCAATCAGACTGTCTGCCACCGACTCACCACCGCGGGAATTTTTGTGTTGCAATGCGGTGATCCAGCAGGAAATGGAACAGGCGGACCTGGCTTTAGTTTGCCTGATGAAAATCTGCCTAACGAAGGTGAAAACAATTATCCAGCGGGCACGGTGGCAATGGCTAATGCTGGCCCAGGTACTGGTGGCTCCCAATTCTTTATTGTTTATCAGGACACCACGTTAGGTCCCAACTACACAATTTTTGGAAAATTAATTGCTGGACTTGATTTAGTGCAACGGATTGCCGCAGTAGGAGTATTGGACGGCGGGCAAGACGGAGCACCAGCCCAATCAGTAATGATCAACAGCGCAACATACGAGCCGTAAATCGGACCAAAGGAGCAATAAATGGATATCACAACCGCCGCTAAACACGGTCGAGTAACCGAAGATGGGACAGTCTTCGTTTTCACTATCGACGGCGAACGCCGGGTTGGTCAATACCAAGCTGGTTCACCGGACGAAGGGTTGGAATTTTTTGCTCGCAAATACGTTGACTTAATTGTTGAAGCTGACGTAATGCTGACCCGATTTCGCGATAACCGTGGCGTGCCAGGTCCAGCCAAGGCTTTAGCTGAGAAACTCCGAGCTACCTATGTTGAACCAAATGTCGTTGGAGATCTGACCGCACTACTTCAGAAAGCAGATGAACTTGTTGCAGCCGCTGCCGAACGTGCGGTTGTGCTAACTGAGCAGAAGAAGGAACAGCGTGAGCAAACTCTTGCCAAACGAACTGAGTTGGCAAATACCGCGCAATCCCTTGCTGAATCCACGAACTGGAAGCAAACCACTGAGAAATTTGCGGAGATGCTTGCTACATGGAAAGAGCTGCCACGCTTTGATCGAAAAGTAGAACAAGAACTTTGGAAGGCCTTTTCTGCTGCCAGAAGCCAATTCGATAAACGGCGTCGGACACATTTCGCCCAGCAAGCAAAACTTCGGGCATCTGCTGCTGCGACAAAACAAGAACTAGTCGCCAAAGCGGAAGCACTTCAGAATTCCTCAGCCTGGGTTGAAACCGCAAGGAAATTCAAGGAGTTAATGGATCAATGGAAAGCTGCTGGACGTGTCGGTAAAAAGGAAGACGAAGAGCTCTGGCACCGATTCAAAGCCGCGCAAGATCATTTCTTTACTCGAAAAAATGAAGACTTAGCAAAGCGAAAAGTAAGTCAAGATGCGAACCTCGAGAAGAAGCAAAGTATTTTGGTTGAGGCTGAAGCGCTGCTGCCAATTACAAACCTAGAGTCAGCTCGAAAGGCCATGCGAGATATCGCTCAGCGGTGGGAACGGGTAGGCCATGTGCCAAGGGAATGGGTGGCAAAGCTTGACGCCAAACTAAAGGTAGTTCAAGATGCCATCGATGAAGCAATCGCTCGGGAAAACTCCAGAAAAGATCCAGACAAGCATGCTCGGGCAAACTCAACCATAACCTTGTTTGCGGACAAGATCGCGAAATTAGAAGCAGATCTAGCAAAGGCACAAAGTGCGGGCGATCAAGCGAAGGTCACAACTTTGACTTCGGCAATCGAGAGTCAGCGATTGTTGATGAAGGCCGCTGAAGAAGCATTATCTGATTTCGTGCGTTAAACCCGGTAGACGTCGTAAACGCCGTCTAATCGCTTAACTGCTTGTAGCACCCCTTCTAGGTGTCCTGGATCTGCCAACTCGAACGTAAATCTAGAGAGTGCTACGCGGTCTCTTGAGGTGCTAACTGAAGCCGACAAAATGTTTACCCGCTTTTCGGCCAGTGCTGTGGTGATGTCACTTAGCAAGCCAGGTCGATCAATTGCCTCAGTTTGAATATTTACCAGGAAGACACCACCAAGCGAGCGATTCCATTTAACTTCAACTAACCGCTCTGGCTCTAAATTAGCCACATTCACGCAATCGGCACGATGAACTGAAACTCCAGATCCCTTAGTTACAAATCCGGTAATCACATCTCCTGGTACTGGTGTACAGCAACGTGCCAATTTAACTAACACATCTTCGACGCCAGTAACTTCAACTGCCGGACGGTCAACGTCAGTTCGTCGTCGAGGCGGCACGGCGATGCTTGATGATAAATCTTCGGCTAACCCTTCGGTTCCACCATGTGCGGCAATGAGTCTCTTAACCACAAAAGTGGCTGAAACTTTTCCTTCGCCGATCATCAAGAAGAGTTGATGCAGATCAGCCGCACCTAACTCTTTGGCAATCATTAATAAAGCATCACCACTCATTAGTTTCTTAAATGGCAAACCCTCGCGACGCATTAGCTTGGTGAGATCTTCCCGACCTACTTCAGAGGATTCCTCCCGGGCCTCTTTAGCGAACCAGGCTTTTATCTTGCTGCGTGCTCTGGGTGATTGAACAAAATCAAGCCAATCGCGATTCGGGCTGGGCTCTTGAGCTTTTGATGTGATGATCTCGATCGTGTCACCATTAAGTAAGGTGTGCTCTAACGGAACCAATCTATTGTTAACTTTCGCCCCAACACAACGGTGTCCCACTTCAGTGTGCACGGTGTAAGCAAAATCAACTGGAGTGCTGCCCTTAGGTAACGCGATCACATCACCCTTTGGCGTAAAGACGAAAACCTCTTCGTTCCCCAAGTCGTAAATCAGCGAATCCATGAATTCTTCGGGATCGCTAGTCTCCCTTTGCCACTCTAATAATTGACGCAACCAAGCCATGTCATCAGGACCAGTTTTATTGCCAACGCTTTGCTGTTTGTAACGCCAATGTGCAGCAATTCCCCACTCAGCTGCCCGATGCATCTCAAAGGTACGAATTTGAACTTCAACTGGTTTACCAGCAGGTCCAATCACGGTGGTGTGCAGTGATTGGTACATATTCAATTTTGGCATAGCAATGTAATCTTTAAATCTGCCTGGTACTGGACTCCACAGTGAATGAACAATTCCTAATGCGGAGTAGCAATCTTTTAGCGAATCAACCAGTATTCGCACTCCAACCAAATCGTAAATGTCTTCGAAATCACGACCACGGACTATCATCTTTTGATACACCGAGAAATAGTGTTTTGGTCGGCTCGAAATCTCTGCTGAAATCTTGGCATCTTTAAGTGACTTCCCAAGAATTTCCTCTACTTTGTGAAGTTGCTCTTCCCGTGCTGGTGTCCGAGTCTCTACGAGTGATTTGATTTCTTCATACATCTTTGGATACATCGCCCGAAACGAGAGATCTTCTAGCTCCCACTTCAACGCATTCATACCCAATCGGTGCGCCAGCGGCGCGTAAATCTCTAACGTCTCTCTAGCTTTTCGCTCTTGATTCTCTCGTGGCATCGCATCGATTGTCTGCATATTGTGCAACCGATCAGCTAACTTGATTACCAGAACTCGAATATCTTTCGCCATAGCTACTACCATTTTGCGCACTGTTTCGGAAGCAGATGAGGCGCCATATTTGACTTTATCTAACTTTGTGACACCATCAACCAGTCCAGCTACTTCAGCACCAAAATCTCGCTCAATTTCAACTAGGCCGTAATCGGTGTCTTCGGCAGTGTCATGTAGCAGAGCCGCGATAATTGACGCTGGTGGCATGCCTAACTCGGCCAAATTCATCGTGACTGCAAGTGGATGAGTTATATATGGCTCGCCACTGCGCCGGAATTGCCCCTCGTGAGCCGCCTTAGCAACTTCATAGGCTCGAATAATGGTTTCAGTGTCGGCTTTGGGGTAAAAGGACTTGACTGCCTTCAGTAGTGGTTCAAGTTCTTTAGGCGCTGGAGATTTTAGGCCAGCAACTCTGGCAATTCGAGCGCGACGAGACAGGCTTGGTTCCGGCTTTGCTGCAGCCGGTTGCTTGATGGTCTCGCTCATGGCACGCTCCTAGCAGGTGCAGTGTAGAGCAAAACTAATTTAACGAAGTCGTCGCGGCTTTCGCTTAGGTTGATTTCGCGGTCCGCCCTGTTGGGCGTATTTAACTCTAGTTTCAGATTTGGTCACCGCATATGGATCAATTCCAGTTGTCTCAATGGCTTCTCGCCTAGCTGCAACTTTTTCATTATGGGCTTTGATCTGCGGATCGCTTTGTTTAAGATCAGTCAGAATTGGGGTGGCAATAAAGATAGATGAATAAACACCCGCAGCGATACCAACAAACAGCGCAATTGCCAAGTCCTGCAACGTCGAGGCCCGTAACGCAAAAGCACCAATAAACAAAATGCCTGCCACTGGCAAAATAGCCACTACTGAAGTGTTGATACTTCGTAGCACCGTTTGGTTTACCGCAAGATTTGCCGCTTCAGCGTAAGTTGAACCTGTTTGCAGCGTTACGCCTTTCACATTCTCTTTAACTTTGTCAAAGACCACCACGGTGTCATAAAGTGAATATCCCATAATCGTCAAAACACCAATAGCCGTGGCTGGCGTTACTTCAAATCCAAACAACGCATAAACGCCAATTGTTACCAATAGATCATGCATCAACGCAATAAATGCGGCAACTGCCATTCTAAATTCAAAATAAATACTCAAGAAAATCATCACTAGTACCAAGAAGACCAAAAGCCCGGTAAGTGCGGTTCTGGTGATATCAGCTCCCCAGGTAGGCCCTACCGAGCGAACCGTGATCTCCGTAGCAACTGAGCTAGTGATTTCAGCGATCTGATTTGTAACTTCGGACAATTCAGCTGAAGTTAGTTCTTCAGTTTGAATTGAAACTCGATCACTTCCAACCGACTGCGCAATTACTTGCTGTAATCCAAGATCTTCCAATTCGGTTCGAACCTCGTTTGCCGGCTTATGGGACTGAGTAATAAATTCAGTACCGCCTCGAAATTCAATACCCAATTTGAGCCCATTCGTGGCTAACCCAGCGATCGAAACAGCAAGAATTACAACAGCGAACGAATACCAAATCTTTCGACGCTTTATAAAATTAATTGATCGAGTTCCATAGTAAAGCTGATTACCAAATGCAGCTAAGCTGATCATAACTTTGCTCCTTCTGGTAGTGCGCCGCTTGGAATACCAGCATGTAACCGTTTTTCAGAAATACCGCTCAAGGTTCCAACCGCTAATCTTGATCGACCAAAGAACACGCTGACTGGACGGGTGAACCAGAATGCCACCAAAATATCAATTACGGTCGCAAGACCCAGCGCGAACGCAAATCCCTTGACCGCACCCACACTTAGGAAATAAAGCACTAGTGCTGCTAATAACTGCACAAAGTCTGCTGCTAGCAAAGTTCGGCGAGCACGAATCCATGCGGCATCAATCGCATTTCGAACCGTCTTGCCACTTCGAATCTCATCGCGAATTCGCTCGTTATAAACCACAAATGTATCGGCAGTAATACCGATTGCAACAATCAAGCCAGCAACACCTGCCAGAGTCAAGGTAAATCCAATTGATCTACCAAGCAGAACCACGGCGAAATAAGTTAAGGCTGCAGCTAGCGCCAATGAAATCACAGCAACTAAGCCAAGCATTCGGTAATACAAAATCAGATAAAGTACAACCAGCGCTAAGCCGATAGCGCCAGCCAGCAAACCTGAACGAAGCTGCTCCACACCTAGCGTTGGCGAAACTGCATTTACTTCAGCAATGTCTAGTGCGACTGGCAATGCACCATATCGGAGCACTGATGCCAAAGCTTTTGCTTCCTCAGGTGTAAAGGTGCCGGTGATCTGAGCCTGACCGCCCAGGATTGGTTCTGAGAAGAATGGTGCAGATACCACTAGGCCATCAAGCACAATTCCAAATCGATTTTGCGGAGTTGGTAATGAATAAATTCGCTGCGAAACATCAGCTAACGCACGCGCACCTTCAGCGTCGAAATCAAGCGTGACTACCCAAGATCCAGTGCCACCCTGCGCTGGTAATTGCGCTTGTGAATCATCGATTCGCTCACCAGCAATAAACGTGGGTGCCAAGATAAAAGTTTCGCTACCGTCCTGTGAACAAGTAAGCACGTATTTAGTGGCATCAAGCGCCACGCCACCTTGCAAGGCATCTTCGGTAAAGCAAGTCGCGGTAGCAAAAGAGTCGGTCAGCTCTGCTTCAGTTGCTGCTTCAATTGGCAATGCAATCGGGGTTTCACCTTCGGCTGGAGCAGATGAAGTTCGTGCTTGCACAACTTCGCGAAACTCAAGTAATGCTGTTTGTTTTAATAGATCTGCAATTCCCTGTTGATTTACCCCAGGCACCGAAACCACAATGGCGGATTCATTTCCGCTGCCTTGCGCAGTAACTTCTGCTTCTGCTACACCAAAAGCATTCACACGTTGCCGCATAATGCTTACCGTCTGATTCAGTTGATCAGGTGTAATTGCGGCTGCGCCTTCAATAACTCGCGGAGTCAAGATAACTTGGGTGCCGCCCTTAAGATCCAAGCCCAATTTCGCAGCTGGACTAGTCGATGGCCAGAACGTTGCCGCCGCCATACTCACGGTGATAATGGTCAGCAGCAATAGCGCTCGCCATGGTTTTGGCGCAGTCTTCGTGCTCACACACACTCCTTGGATTTCGGGCCAATAGGCACGGTGGCAGAGTATTCCCTATGAGGTAAAGAATCGAATGCTCTGGGTGGAAAAGTTGCCAATTTCCTCAGGAATTTTCACCGTGAAAGCGCAGTTGCGTGTCACGATTTGGTGCGACCCCACCAGCCACCTGATAACCCAGATTGGTTGCAACCCTTCCCCTGGAAGTGCGACCAAGAAGTCCCTGACGCACCAAATAGGGCTCGACCACCTCGGAGATAGTGCTCATCTCTTCCCCTACCGCAATTGCTAGCGTCGACAGGCCAACTGGGCCGCCGCCAAATTGAGTTACCAATGCTTGCAGTACTGCACGATCTAATCGATCCAGTCCAGCTGGGTCGATCTCGTATAAATCCAGCGCAGCTTTTGCGGCGGCTAGATCTATTGCGCCATCCGAATTAACACTCGCCCAGTCTCTAACCCGGCGTAGCAATCGATTCGCAATTCGAGGAGTGCCACGTGATCGCATTGCAATTTCATGCGCCCCGGCATCATCAATAGTTAAATGCAGCAACTCGCTACTTCGTAAAATTATTTGCTTAAGCTCAAGTACTTCATAAAAATCCAAATGAATCGTAAGACCAAAACGATCTCGGAGCGGTGACGGCAAAACACCAGCTTTAGTAGTTGCACCGACTAAAGTAAACGGTGCGATTTGCAATGGCACGGCAGTTGCGCCAGGACCTTTACCGACCATGACGTCTACTCGAAAATCTTCCATCGCAAGGTACAACATTTCTAAAGCGGGCTTTGCGGTGCGATGGATTTCATCGATAAAAAGCACTTCGCCGTTATTAAGTGACGTGAGAACTGCCGCTAGATCGCCAGCGTGGGTAATCGTTGGGCCAGAAGTGACTCGTAGCGGTACCCCAAGTTCTTTTGCAGTAATTGTTGCTAACGTGGTTTTTCCTAAACCAGCAGGTCCGCTCATTAACATGTGATCTGCAGCAGCACCTCGGGAAATCGCTGCCTTTAAGGCGACGCTTAATTGCTCTCTAGCTCTAATCTGTCCAACGAACTCGTCAAGATTTGCGGGCCGCAGAGCAGTTTCTACTAAAACGTCATCATCATGTGCAATCGGATCGATTAGCTCGTCATCGTTCATGATTTTGCTAGTTTAGCCAGCGCGGCTCGCAATAATGACGCAGTATCCAAATTTGGCTCACTTATCTCATTTAGGGTTTGTCTGGCTACCTTCTCACTCCAGCCCAAATTGATCAGAGCATTGACCACATCGGAATTACTAACTTCCTGACCGATAATTTTTATCTTATCGCTTAACTCAAGCATGATCCGTCCAGCACTTTTTTTGCCGAGCCCTGGAACAGCAGTCAGCGCACCCTCATCCCCGGAGGCAATTGCATTGCGAAGACCGGCAATGCCTAAGACACTAATTGTCGCCAGTGCGGTCTTCGGCCCAATTCCGCTGATGGCATTCAATAGTCGAAACCAACTACGTTCTTCAACTGTTTGAAAACCATAAAGTAGCCAAGCATCTTCGCGCACTAGGAGTTCAGTATGCACGTGACAAGAATTGCCAACTTCAAGCTGAGTTAATGCATTAGCTGAAACCGTGACATTTAGTCCAATGCCTGCTCCAGGCAATTCAATTACGGCTTGATTTCCATCGAGCTGAATGACTTTACCACTCAGAAAGCTAATCATTTCGCTTCACTTTCGGCGCTCGTCGAGCAGCAAACGGAGTTGGAGATGGCTGCGCGTCATGCATTCGCCAAGCATGGCAGAGAGCTAACGCAATTGCGTCGGCTGCATCGGCGGGTTTCGGAATTTGATCCAAATTAAGTAACGCTTGCACCATCTTCCCAACCTGACGTTTATCACTTCGCCCAGAACCGGTGACAGCCGCTTTTACTGCCGTTGGCGTATAGGTGAATGATGGAATGCTTCTTCGCTCCGCGGCAAGCAGTGCCAGTCCCCCAACTTGTGCCACACCCATCACGGTTCGTAAATTCTGCTGAGCAAAAACTCGCTCCAGTGACAGGGCAGCTGGCTTAAACTTATCCATTACAAATTCA
>JBJOHY010000127.1:0-8847 GCA_046047475.1 Actinomycetota bacterium
TCTTCGCGAACAATTTGAGACACCTTGTTTAACACCATTAAGCCCAACGGAAGCCAGGTGTAACTGCCAGCCGCAGCCCGTCGCAAGAACCCAGCTCTAATTAGTAGTGAGTGGCTAGCAACTTCAGCATCTGCTGGATTTTCCCGCAGCGTCCTCAAGAACAGTTCGGACAATCGATACTGCATTACCACCCTTCCGTCTCGGCTTTTAAGGCTAACAGACCTAGTCAGACTAAAGCATCACTGACGCGAAGGTTCCGACCTGTTGAAATCCTAGCGATCGATAAAGCCTCAAGGCTCGATAGTTAAAGTCATTTACATAAAGCGATACCGTAGGAGCAATCTGTTGCATCTGCAAAATTGCCGCTGCTAATGCTGGCGCCGCGAGTCGATGACCCCGGTGTTGTGGCGCGACCCAAACGCCTTGAATCTGAATTACGTCCGTGGTTAGCACGCCAATATCGGCTTTGAAAATCACCTCATCATCTGCCATTAAGACATAGGTGCGGCCAGCAGTGAGCAACTCCAAAACTCGTGCCCGATAAACCGCACGTGTAGCTGGTCGAAGTGGATCAATTCCAACTTCTTCACGAAACATCATTGCAGCAGCCGGTAATACTTTATCTAGCTGATCTGCAGTTGCAGGTCGGACTTCTAGATTTATTTCCCCTCTTGGCGTCTCTGCAAGTGTCATCAATGGCTGATCTTCTCTTATCAATCGTGCGGGTCCTAGAAATGTTGAGACCTGCTCCCATAATCCAAAAACATCGTCACGGTTACCGATAATGCTTGAAGTCACAATCTGGGTTTGTGCTAAATAATCTGCTAAATGTGTCAACATCTCATAACTGCAATTTGCTGTCGTGGTATTTACCCCGATATATGCCAGCCCGTAATTTTTGTTTCTATCTTGAACTAACAGCAATAGTGGATCGACGCCATCAAATTCTGCTAGTTTCGATATTAAGTAGCAGTTAGCAATTGGATCTTGATTCGCGATCGATTTAGCTATCTCAACATCTTCAACTGCGAGAGGTCGCACATATGACGACCGCATTTCAAATCAGGACACCGAAACTGATGGCTCACCAGCTACGCCAGCAGATTCCATCTCGGCCGCTAAGCGATTTGCTTCAGCGATAAGCGTTGCCACAATCTCTGATTCTGGAACGGTTTTAATTACTTCGCCTTTAACAAAGATTTGACCTTTACCGTTGCCGGATGCCACACCAAGATCTGCTTCACGAGCTTCGCCCGGACCATTAACTACGCAACCCATTACGGCCACTCGAAGCGGAACTTTCATTCCCTCTAATCCAGCCGTAACTTCGTTTGCCAAGGTATAAACATCAACTTGTGCTCGACCACATGATGGGCAGGAAACAATCTCCAGTCCGCGTTGCTTCAAATTAAGTGATTCCAAAATCTGATTTCCAACTTTTACTTCTTCAACTGGTGGCGCAGAAAGCGATACTCGAATTGTGTCGCCAATACCTTGGCTAAGCAGTGCGCCAAAAGCTACTGCAGACTTAATGGTTCCTTGAAATGCTGGACCAGCTTCGGTCACTCCTAAATGAAGTGGGTAGTCGGATTGTTCAGCCAGCAGGCGATATGCCTTCACCATAACTACCGGATCGTGATGCTTTACCGAGATTTTGATGTCACCAAAGCCGTGCTCTTCAAATAGCGAAGCTTCCCAAAGGGCAGATTCAACCAACGCTTCTGGTGTTGCTTTCCCATACTTCTTTAGCAGTCTTGGATCAAGCGAGCCAGCATTTACACCAATTCGAATTGGCACTTTGGCTGCGGCGGCAGCGTGCGCTATCTCTTTTACTCGATCATCAAATTGTTTGATATTTCCTGGGTTTACCCGAACTCCTGCGCACCCAGCATCAATGGCGGCAAACACGTATCGAGGTTGAAAGTGAATATCAGCAATAACTGGAATCGAAGATTTTCGCGCAATGATGGCAAGAGCATCGGCATCATCTTGGCTGGGCACAGCAACTCGAACCACATTACAACCAGATGCGGTTAATTCGGCAATTTGCTGCAGCGTGGAATTGACATCAGCAGTAACCGTGGTGCACATCGATTGCACGCTAATTGGAGCACCACCGCCTACCTGCACTGGCTTGGTGTGGTGATTAAGCGTTAGCTGTCGACTTTTACGTCTGGGCGCTAAAACTGGCGGTGGGGTGGGCATGCCGAGATCGATGTTCATAGGAGAAGTATCTAAGCCAGCGGCAAATTTCGCGATTCGGCTGGCCTAATTAAGCCTAATTGGCGCAACCAAGTCCACATAAATCAATAACACAGAAAATGTGAGCAGCGCGATAGCAAATAGATAGGCAGCTGGCATTAGCTTCGCTATATCTGCAGCATCCTTAGCGTGCCTAGATCTAGTTCCGCGCCGCAGCCATTCAAACGTTGCCCCCGCAACATGGCCACCATCTAGCGGAAGAATTGGCAGCAGATTAAAAAAGAATAGCGCCAAATTTACGCTTGCCAATAACATCAAGAAATCCAATAGTCGCCAACTTGCCGGGGCATCTTGAGTTGCAACATCGCCGCTAATGACCCCCACTCCCACAATTGAAATTGGACCATCCAGATCACGTGGCTGAGCACCAGTTGCCGTAGCAACAATATTTGCTAACCGCTGCGGTAAATCAATTATTAACTCTGCGGTTGCAACACCAACCCGACCGACATACTCAAACACCACGACCGGGGATTGTCTAGCGAGCTCAACTACTGGCGTAAAACCTAAATATCCATCAAGTTCACTATTAGTAGAAATGTTCGCTACTTGAACTACCAAATCTAACTCTGATCCTGACCGACGGACGGTTAGATCTATCCGCTGTCCAGCTGCCTGATCGATTCGGTCAACTAATTCATCCCAATTGGAAAAGCCCACATTATTAATCGCAATAATTTCATCATTAGGTAGCAATCCAGCTCGAGCTGCAGGCGAGGTCACCGCACTGCTAGCGCACTCACCAGTTGATGTGGTTTCTGCCGGCAAACAAGTGATCACTGAATTGACCTTTGTGGTCGGTTGCGGTGTACCAACCATCACTAATGCGATAAACAGCAAAATTACGGCAATCAACAAATTCATAATTGGACCGCCGAGCATTACCACTAATTTTTTAGCTGGATGTAATTGATAAAAAGCTCGGTCTTCATCTTGCTCCTGAAGATCCGCCATCGAAGTTGCTCGGGCCTGGTTAATTAGATTCTTGAACGGACCGCGCTTTACCTCAGGTCGTGGTGGAATCATGCCGATGATTCGAACATAACCGCCAAGTGGAATAGCTTTTAAGCCATATTCGGTTTCACCGCGCTTGCGCGAAAAAATAGTAGGTCCAAACCCAACCATGAACTGAGATACCCGTACGCCAAACTTCCGGGCCGGATAAAAATGGCCAAACTCGTGTAGCGCAACTGATAGCAGTAACCCGGCGGCAAAAAGGGCTACTCCAAGTCCGAACATGGCGCTTTCTCCCTTACTCGACCCAATTCTCCGGCAGATCATGCTGCTGCGCGAACCGTACTCCCCTAGCATTAGGGGGCGATGAGCAAGGAGCAACAGATGACTACTGGCGGACCCTCGTTAACCCAGCGCCGAAACCTAGTTACGCAGATCCCAGGACCAAAAAGCGTGGCGATGATGGACCGCCGCAAGCAAGCAGTAAGTGCGGGCGTTGGTGGCACCATGCCAATATTCGCAGCTGCAGCAGGAGGATCTGTCGTGCTTGATATCGACGGAAATACTTTCATTGATCTCGGCAGTGGAATCGCGGTTACTTCAGTTGGAAATAGCGCAGAGTCCGTAGTGAAAAATGTTCAAGCGCAAGCAGAACTTTTTACTCACACCTGTTTCATGGTCACACCATATGAAGGTTATATCGCAGTTTGCGAAAAACTAAATGAGTTAACGCCGGGAAGCCATGAGAAGCGCTCGGCATTGTTTAATTCTGGCGCTGAGGCGGTAGAAAATGCAATTAAGATCGCTCGAGCCTATACCAAACGACAGGCGGTAGTTGCATTTGAGCATGGTTACCATGGTCGAACCAATCTCACAATGGCACTAACCGCTAAATCCATGCCATATAAACATTCATTTGGTCCATTTGCACCTGAGATTTATCGCGTTCCAATGTCCTATCCGTTCCATGATCATCGCTCTGGCGTAGATGTTGCCAAGGACGCCATCAGCAGAATGGAAAAGGAAATTGGTGCGTCTCAAATAGCAGCAATCATTGTTGAGCCAATTCAAGGTGAAGGTGGATTTATTGTGCCGGCAGCTGGATTTCTTCCGCAGATCGCGGCATTTGCAAAGGCAAACGGGATAGTCTTTATCGCAGATGAAATTCAGACTGGCTTCTGCCGAACTGGCGCATGGTTTGCCAGTGAGCATGAGGGGTTAGTGCCCGATTTGATTACAACAGCCAAGGGTCTTGCGGGTGGACTGCCGCTTGCTGGTGTAACCGGGAGAGCTGAAATTATGGACAGTGTTCATGTTGGTGGACTTGGTGGCACTTACGGTGGTAATCCAATTGCTTGCGCCGCAGCTTTAGGATCTATTACAGAAATGCAATCTCACAACTTGATTGCAAGGGCTACTGAGATTGAAGCAATCTTCCGAACTCGATTATCCAAAATGCAGCAAGAATTCTCTGCGATTGGTGAAATTCGCGGTAAAGGTGCGATGATGGCGATCGAATTAGTTTTGCCTGATGGCTCCCCAAATGCTGAACTTGTTGGGAAGGTAACTAAATACTGTCACCAGAATGGTGTAATTGTTTTGACGGCCGGTACATATGGAAATGTGATCCGATTCTTGCCACCACTAACTATCTCTGACCAGCTGCTCAATGAAGGACTTGATGTGGTTGAAGAGGCCTTTAGAAGCGCAACCTAGCGGTCGCTAAGTAAAGGCTTGGTTGGGTCAAATTTTTTCCCGGTTTGTTGTCTAGCAATTGCCGAAAGAGCTTCAAGAATTACCCGGTTTGCTAATAGCGCAGTAATGTCGGCGTGATCATAGGCTGGTGCAACTTCGACTACATCAATCCCAACTACATTGGTCTCGAAACATATCCGTCGAACCGCATCCAGTAACTCTCGCGCTGACAATCCACCCGGTTCTGGTGTTCCAGTACCTGGAGCGGCGGCTGGATCTGCTACATCAATATCAACCGATAAGAAAACTCCATCACAATCAGTAGCAACTTCGGCGAAAATTTCACTTAGGCATTCGTTCAAGCCCCGATGTGTGATCTCTGTCATTTCGTATGAACGCATACCCTTAGCGGCCATCCAGCTAAGCGTTGGTTCATCTGGCCAGTAGCCTCGAAGTCCAATTTGAAAGAAGCGGTCGCCCCTAACTGCACCACTTTCAATTAATTTTCGCATTGGCTGGCCGTGTCCAATTAATGCGCCTTCTGTGATCTCACCAGTATCTGCATGAGCATCAAAATGCAGAACTGCAATTTTTCCCCAGCCTTTAGCTTTTGCGATACCTGTTACGTTTGGCCAAGTAACCGTGTGATCGCCGCCAATAATTAGTGGGATTGCCGTCTTGGCTACAGTCGCAACCGCATTTTCTAGACGACTGCAGGCAACTTCGGTGTTACCGCTAGGCATCTCAATGTCACCAGCATCACGTACCTGCAAAGAAGTTAGGCCATCAATTCGCAACGCTAGCGATGGCCGCTTGCCGTCATGTTCCAAATAACAAGCTTGCCTTACTGCACTTGGACCAAACTTTGCGCCACTTCGAAATGAGGTGCCGCCATCAAACGGTGCCCCGATTATTACTACCTGTGCGCCAATCATCGAA
Source organism: Actinomycetota bacterium (assembly GCA_046047475.1). Lineage (GTDB taxonomy): Bacteria > Actinomycetota > Actinomycetes > S36-B12 > UBA5976 > AcAMD-5. The sequence continues at coordinate 5,851 of JBJOHY010000127.1, forward strand.
TTCGCATCAGAAATATCGCACTTGGGGACGCCAAGAAAAGTGAAATCAGGTCCGTACTGCAGTTTTCCCATCAGTGTTTGGCCCGCTTATTGCCTACGAATTGCGCAATTAAGACCAACAGCAGAGCTCCCATGAAAAATATTGTTGCGATCACGTTGACCTGCGGCGGAATTCCTCGCTGCGCTGCGCCCCAGACATACATTGGGAATGTGACCGTGGTGCCAGAATTGAAGTTAGTAATGATGAAATCATCAAAAGATAGAGAAAAAGCTAGCAGCGCTGCGGCAGCAATTCCTGGCAGTGCCAACGGCAGAGTGATATATCTGAAGGTCGTTTTTTCATCAGCATACAGATCCATAGCTGCCTGTTCCAATCTCGGATCTAGTGTTGCTAGCCGTGCCTTAACGGCGACCACAACAAATGAAATAGTAAACATGATGTGCGCAATTAACAAAGTCCAAAAACCTAGTGGGATAACCGATATATTTAGAAATAGCGCCAGCAAGCTAGTGCCCATGACTACTTCCGGTGTTGCCATTGGCAAGAAAATCAGCAAGTTTGTTGAGGTCCTGCCGCGGAATCGATGACGAACTAGCGCAAATGCAATCATTGTTCCCAAAATAGTTGCAATGATCGTGGTGAATAGCGCAATTTGAATGCTAGTTGTGACAGCTCCGCAGATTGTCTGGTCACGACAAATATTCAGCCATGCATCAAAAGAAAACTCATTCCACCTGGTGTTTTGCTTTCCAGAAGGCTTATTAAAGCTAAGCATGATCACCACAAATATTGGGAGCATCATGTAAAACAACGCAATAAACGCATAAATCCCGGTCGCCCGCTTGCCAAGCCATGAGGTCATAGTTCGCATCAGACTAGATCCTCAGTGCCGGCTCTTCTAATATAGAAAAAGACGATAAACAAGATTATGGTCATCAAAATAAACGACAACGCCGAAGCCAACGGATAATCGCGAACAATTACGAATTGACTCTGAATTACGTTACCGATCATTCGATCTCGAGTTGATCCAAGCAGCGAGGCGTTAATGAAATCACCCATTGCCGGGATAAAGGTAAGTAAAGTGCCAGATACCACACCGGGCATGGAAAGCGGCAAGGTTACTTTTCGAAAAGTCTCACTTGGGCTTGCATATAAGTCTTTTGACGCCTCCAAAAGCCTCGGGTCAATTCGCTCAATTGCGGCATACAGCGGCAAAATCATGAACGGCAAGAAGTTGTAAGAGATGCCTGCTACCACTGCAATAGGCGTGTTAAGAATTCGATCCTGCGGGAGTAAGTTCAGGGTATTTAGCGCAACCGTAATAAATGAGTCATCCGCGAGAATTGTTTTCCAGGCATAAGTTCTAATTAGGTAAGCGGCAAAAAACGGTGCTACAACTAGCACCAACATAAAGTTGCGCCACTTTCCACCTTTAAGCGCAATGTGATAAGCCAATGGATAGCCAATCATCAGTGCTAATACGGTTGCGCTTGCCGCATAAAGTAAAGACTTCGCAAAAACAGGCCAATAGGATTCCAGCGCAGTTAAGTAGTTTGCGATCTCAAGAGCATTCACATAGCCATCAAGCACGCTTGGACCAGCTGGCTTCATCAAGCTTGTAACTAGCAAGGAGAAGAATGGGATCACGAAAAATACGCCAAGCCAAGCTAGGCCAGGAATCAGCAGCAAATAAGGCGTTAAAGATCGAGTGTTTCGCAGTGGCTGCGTGAAAACTGCCTTACTTGATGCTGGAATCAACTGCATTATTCAGCAACCGGTTCGCCTAGGTATTCAAGGCCATCGTTGATGTCACTGTCTGGATCCAGCACAAACACATTCTTTGAACGCCACAGCACATCGACTTTTTCACCTCGCCGGCCGAGCTCACGAACGTCAACATTTCGCTCAAAGATCGTAAGTTCCTGTCCCCAAGGGGCTTCAACTAAATACTGAACTGAAACGCCAGTGAAGGATGCATCAATAACGACACCTTGAATGTAGTTGTCATATTCATTGCGACGCTTATCCACGTCTTCAGTTGTCATTTTCTCCGGCCGAACTCCAAAAACAATTCGCCCAGAAGTTTGACTTGTAGCTGACTTAGGGATCTTAAAGATCTGATCCGCTACTTTAACTGCTAAGCAATCATCGTCGACTGGGCCTTGAATGATCCCTTCAAACAGATTTGATTGGCCCAGGAAATTAGCTACAAAGGCTGTTCTTGGTCGCTCATAAATCTCCGTTGGAGCACCCATCTGCTCGATCCGTCCAGCATTCATCACGGCAATGGTGTCAGCCATGGTCATGGCTTCTTCTTGATCGTGTGTTACATGGACGAACGTAATACCGGTTTCAAGTTGGATTCGCTTAATCTCAATCTGCATCTGTCGACGCAGTTTTAGATCTAATGCGCCTAATGGCTCATCAAGTAGCAAAACGTCTGGTCGATTAATGATTGCTCGTGCGAGGGCAATTCGCTGCTGTTGTCCACCACTTAGTTGGTTTGGTTTCCTGCGAGCCAATTCATCCAACTCAACCAGCTTCAACATGTCGTGAACACGTCGATCAAGATCAGCAGTGTCTTTTCGACGCCTTAACCCGAACGCGACATTCTCAAATATGTCCATATGAGGGAACAGCGCATAAGATTGAAAAACTGTATTGATTTGACGTTCGTATGGCCGCAGGTCCGTGATATCGCGCTCACCTAATTTAATCTTTCCAGCGGTTGGCTCTTCAAGTCCTGCCACCATACGTAAAGTTGTGGTTTTCCCACAACCAGAAGGGCCAAGCAGCGCGAAGAACTTTCCGGCTGGAATTGTCAGAGTTAGATTGTCAACCGCAACATTTTCAAAATATGACTTGGTGACATTCTCCAAGTGCAGGTCTTGAATATCTCGCGCAGTATTTGCTGCGGTCACACACGCTCCTTAATGCCAGCGGCGAACTAGTTACCAATTACAGACTGGAATGCGTCCTGATATTCCTTCTCGG
>JBJOHY010000128.1:0-6226 GCA_046047475.1 Actinomycetota bacterium
CAAACAAACTGTGCACTACGCCCTTATCGCGAATGGTCATCATGACTCGGCGACGTGAAGCTAGATCACCACGCTTTGCGAAAGTAATCAATCGCTCAGCGTATGGTCGAAGCTTCTTTGCTTTGGTCTCAGTTGTGGTGATTTTGCCGTGCTGGAAAAGTTGGGTTGCCAAATTAGACAAAATCATCTTCTCATGAGCTGGGCTGCCGCCTAAGCGTGCGCCTTTAGTTGGAGTTGGCATGTTGTTTCCTTTTCCTGCTTACAGTTTTTCGTCTTCAACAAAGACTTCGCCGTCAAGCTCATCTTCATCAACTTCGTCGTAGTAACCAGCAACCTTAGTTGGATCAAAGCCAGCTGGGCTGTCCTTAAGTGCAAGACCAAGCATGGTTAGCTTGCCCTTAACTTCATCAATTGACTTCTGACCAAAGTTACGAATATCCAATAGATCAGCTTCAGATCGAGTCATTAGCTCACCTACCGTGTGAACGCCTTCGCGCTTTAGGCAGTTGTATGAGCGAACAGTTAGGTCAAGTTGCTCAATTGGCATGTTAAGTTGCTCTGCGGCAAATGAATCTAGCGCAGATGGACCAATCTCAATTCCCTCAGCATCTAGATTAAGTTCGCGAGCTAATCCAAACAGCTCAACTAAAGTCTTACCTGCTGATGCCACAGCATCTCGCGGCAACATTGAAGGCTTAGTTTCCACATCAATAATCAACTTATCAAAGTCAGTGCGCTGCTCAACACGAGTTGCTTCAACTTTGTAAGTAACTTTAGTAACTGGGCTGTAAATTGAATCGACATAAATGCGACCAATTTCTGGATCAGTTCCTTTGTTCATGGTTGATGGCACATAACCACGGCCGCGTTCAACCACAAACTCAACTTCAAGAGTTGCGCCAGCATTTAGCGTAGCGATCTGCAATTCCTTATTATGAACTTCCACACCTGCTGGTGGATTGATATCAGCAGCAGTAACTAGACCTGGACCTTCTTTGCGCAGATACATCACGGTTGGCTCATCGTTTTCACTAGAGACAACTAGATTCTTGATATTTAGCAAGATTTCGGTGACATCTTCTTTAACGCCATCAATCGTGCCAAACTCGTGCAGCACACCCTCAATTCGGATTGAGGTAACGGCAGCACCAGGAATAGATGACAGCAAGGTACGACGCATTGAGTTGCCTAGGGTGTAACCAAAACCTGGCTCTAATGGTTCGAGCACAAATCGTGATCGAGTATCGGACAGAACTTCTTCAGTGAGGGTGGGGCGCTGTGCAATTAGCACTGTTTTTTCCTTTCGGTCGGCACCCGCTATATGGTGCCGCGTCTTTGGATGATGTGAGGCGGGGTTGCTCCCACATCAAAGCTGTTGTTGCCAACAGCCAGGGTTGTTACTTGCTGTAAAGCTCAACTACCAATTGCTCTTGAACATTGGTATCGATCTGGGAGCGCTCTGGCGCTGCGTGAATCAAAATTCGCATCCGGTTCGGAATTGCTTCCATCCAGCCTGGCACTTTTCGCTCGCCAGCTTCGGCGCGTGCCACCACAAATGGAGTGATCTCTCGAGAGTCAACTTTGACCTCAATCACATCACTTGGGGAAACTGAGAACGATGGAATGTCAACCTTCTTACCGTTAACCGTGAAGTGACCGTGCTTAACAAGCTGACGAGCCATATCGCGACTCTTCGCAAATCCAGCGCGGAAGACCACGTTATCTAATCTGGTTTCCAACAGCGCCAACAAGTTGTCACCGGTCTTGCCAGTTCGTCGTGATGCCTCTTCAAAGTAGTTACGGAACTGCTTTTCTAGAACGCCATATTGCCGCGCAAGCTTTTGCTTCTCGCGCATCTGGAGCAAATACTCAGATTCCTTTGCCCGACCGCGGCCATGCTGACCTGGTGGGTATGGTCGAGACTCAAGTGGACACTTTGGACCGTCGCACTTAGAACCTTTCAAAAATAGCTTTACCTTCTCGCGACGGCAACGCTTGCACTTTGGACCTGTATAACGAGCCATTTAAATTTTTCTCCTGTGCTTTCTCAGACGCGACGGCGCTTCGGCGGTCGGCAACCATTGTGGGGAACTGGTGTTACATCTGAGATTGAACCAACCTCTAACCCAGCAGCTTGCAAAGATCGAATCGCAGTCTCTCGACCTGATCCTGGACCTTTAACAAAAACATCAACTCGCTTCATGCCATGTTCCATCGCGCGCTTTGCCGCATCTTCGGCAGCTAACTGGGCAGCGAATGGGGTGGACTTACGTGAACCTTTGAAGCCAACCTGACCTGATGATGACCATGAGATAACTGCGCCAGATGGATCAGTTATCGAAACAATGGTGTTATTGAAGGTGCTCTTGATATGAGCTTGTCCTTGTGCCACATTCTTGCGCTCTTTTTTGCGCAACTTCTTTCCGGCTGGCTTGCCAGAAGCAGTCTTAGTTGTTTTCGGTGCCATTTAGTCAGTCCTTACTTCGTTGCAATCTTCTTGCCAGCGACCGTCTTGCGAGGTCCCTTGCGAGTGCGTGCATTGGTATGAGTGCGCTGACCACGAACTGGCAATCCTTTACGGTGACGCGTGCCTTGGTAGCTCTGAATTTCGATTTTGCGACGAATGTCAGCTGTTACTTCACGTCGAAGGTCACCTTCAACTTTGAAGTTCGCTTCAATGTAATCACGAAGCTGCGATAGTTGATCATCGCTCATATCTTTTACTCGAAGATCTGGTGAAATACCTGTTGCTTGCAGCATTTGTGCAGCTCGAGTGCGGCCGATGCCGTAGACGTAGGTAAGTGCGACTTCTAAGCGCTTATCGCGCGGAAGATCGACACCAATGAGTCGTGCCATGGGCGGTTACTCACTTTCGTTAGCAGAGGTTTCTGGTCACGAATGTTGTCCTACCCGCCCGGGTAAGCCTTCGCCTCTGACAAAGGGTTCGTCTGTTTTGTTGGCACGCAACAGGGTCGAACATTCGTGTGATCACAATCGGGTTGATTGTGACTTATTTAGTTTTTAGCCTTGACGCTGTTTGTGACGTGGATTTTCGCAAATCACCATCACCCGACCGTGACGACGAATGACTTTGCACTTGTCGCACATCGGCTTAACGCTTGGTTGTACCTTCATAAAGCTCTTTACCTCACTTGTAGCGGTAGATGATCCGCCCGCGAGTTAAGTCGTAGGGGCTTAGCTCCACGATAACTCGATCATCAGGAAGAATTCGAATGTAATTCATTCGCATCTTCCCGCTGATATGGGCAAGAACTTTGTGACCATTATCGAGTTCTACTCGAAACATTGCGTTCGGTAGCGCCTCTAAAATGGTGCCTTCCAGTTCAATGGCACCGTCCTTTTTGGACACTCGGCCCTCTCACTTTCTAGCTCTTTGACCTTAAGTTCACGCTGCCAATGGCAGCTGAACGGAAGGACAATCCTACGGGGCAGGGATTATTCCCCTGCAGTCGGGTTCGGGGCTCAGCGCACGGCTTCGGCTAGGCGAGCGCGAACCTGCTCAATCTCCCCCATGCCATCAACTGCTTTCAGCAGGCCACGGGCCCGATATGCCTCTATCAGCGGTGCGGTCTGCTCGGTATATACCTCAAGCCGGCGCCGAATCACATCTTCAGAATCATCACTCCGGCCCTGCAGAGCAGCCCGTTGCACCAGGCGATTTACCACTTCATCAATATCGACCGTGAGCTCAATTACCAGATCAACCGCAGTGCCGAGCTTGCTCAAAATGGAATCCAACTCAGCCACCTGTGCGACCGTTCGCGGATAGCCATCGAGCAAGAAACCAGACTTGGCATCAGGCTCTGCTAAGCGATTCTTCACCATGTCATTAGTGACGCTATCTGGTACATATTCACCAGCATCCATATATTTTTTAGCGAGCAGACCAAGTTCAGTTTCGGCTGAAACATTGCTGCGAAAAATATCGCCAGTAGAAATGTGGGGGATGCCAAGTTCGCTAGCCAAACTAATCGCTTGCGTTCCTTTACCCGCGCCCGGCGGGCCCATCAGAACGATGCGCATTAGTTAACCTAAGAAACCTTCGTAGTTTCGATGTTGTAGCTGTGCTTCAACCTGCTTCACGAAGTCCAAACCAACACCGACCATAATCAACAAGCTCGTGCCACCAAATGCTAACTGTGCCCCAATTCCCATCGCACCAAAGATGAAATATGGAATGATCGCAATGATCATTAGATAAGTAGCGCCAGCAGTTAATAGGCGGTTCAAGACAAAGCGCAAATAATCTGCGGTTGGTTTACCAGCGCGAATGCCTGGAATAAAGCCGCCATACTTCTTCATGTCATCAGCAACATCATCTGGATTAAAGGTGATGGAAACATAGAAGAATGCAAAGAAGAAGATCATCAAGGCATAGGTAATTGCATAAGTTAGTGACGTGGAATCCGAAAGATTACGTGAGATCCACTGTGCCCATTCGGCAGTTGAGCCAGAAAGCTGAGTGAAAAGCACTGGCACATAAAGCAATGATGAAGCGAAGATAACTGGAATCACACCAGCCATGTTTACCTTGATTGGCAAATAAGTGCTGGTGCCACCATATTGTCGGCGACCGACCATTCGCTTGGCATACTGAACTGGAATTCGACGCTGACCTTGTTCAACGAAAGCAACTACCACGATCAATGCCACACCTAATGCCATTACTACCGCAAATTGCCAGAAACCATTGCCACGAAGCACGCCCCATAGCTGGCCTGGCAGAGTAGAAATAATTGATGCCATAATCAAAAGTGACATACCGTTACCAACACCGCGGTCAGTAATCAATTCACCCAGCCACATCATTACGGCAGTTCCGGCAGTAAGCGTGATCACCATAACCAACAAAATTCCAATTGAGGTATCTGGAATTAGTGCTAAATCGCAACCTTGCAGCAACGCCCCTGGAGTTCGAGCTAGTGCCACAATTGACGTTGCCTGCAAGATCGCAAGTCCGATGGTCACATATCTGGTGTACTGGGTAATTACCGCTTGACCTGACTGGCCTTCTTTCTTGAGGGCCTCAAGTCGAGGAATTACCACAACCAACAACTGCAAAATAATGCTGGCAGTGATGTAAGGCATGATGCCTAACGCGAAGATTGAAAGTTGTAGTAACGCACCACCGCTAAAGAGATTGATCAACGAATAAAGCGTGTTGTCCTGCACTAACGCTACGCATTGCTGCACTGCGTTGTAATCAATACCAGGAGTTGGCATCACGGCACCAAAGCGATAAATCGCAATCATGCCCAGCACAAATAGCAACTTCTTTCGCAGATCTGGTGTGCGAAATGCGTTTGCGAATACGCTAAACATGATCTATGCCTTTCGTTAACTAGCTAAGTACTTCGGCTTTTCCGCCAGCAGCCGCAATCTTTGCAGCTGCAGTGTCGGAGAACTTGTGTGCTGACACGGTCAACTTCACGCTGATCTCACCATTACCGAGCACCTTAACTGGTTCGCCTTTACGAACCAATCCGGCACGAACTAAATCAGTGATCCCAACTTCGCCACCCTTCGGAAATGCGGCATTTAGGTCAGCCACATTTACCACCTGGAACTCAACTTTGTATGGGTTCTTAAAACCTTTTAGTTTTGGTAAGCGCATGTGAAGGGGCAACTGACCACCCTCAAAACGCGCTGGCACCTGGTAGCGCGCCTTAGTACCTTTGGTACCGCGGCCAGCAGTTTTACCCTTTGATGCTTCACCGCGGCCAACACGAGTTTTTGCCGTCTTAGCGCCTGGTGCTGGTCGTAGATGATGAACTTTTACGGTCATAACTACTTGACCTCCTCTACTGAAATCAAGTGCGCAACCGCACGCATCATGCCTTGAAACTCTGGCTTATCTTCTTTGATTGAGACATCGCCAATCTTTCTTAGCCCAAGTGAACGCAGCGTCTGCCGCTGCGCTTTAGTGCCAGCAATATCTGACTTAATCTGAGTAATTTGATATTTCGCCATGATTACTTAGCTCCAGTTCCAGCAGCTTGTGCTTTCAACATTGCATTTGGTGCAACATCTTCAAGTGGCTTGCCACGACGAGCAGCAACTGACTGTGGTAGTTCGAGTAACTTAAGTGCGGCAACAGTGGCATGAACCACGTTGATTGCATTGTCACTACCAAGTGACTTACTCAACACGTCAGTAATACCGGCACATTCCAGCACCGCACGAGCCGCGCCACCTGCGATCACAC
>JBJOHY010000129.1:0-3862 GCA_046047475.1 Actinomycetota bacterium
AATTGCTGCAAACATTCCTTGGAATGCGATAAACACTGGAGCTGGAATTGTGCCAATTACCGCTTCAGTATTCATTAAGCTCGATAGGCCAAGAAATTGTGTTACGTCACCAACAAATCCAGCATCACCAATTGAGTTGCCAAAAGTGATTGAAAATCCATACAAAATCCATAAAACCGCAACTAGTCCCAGAGCACTAAACGACATCATGATCATGTTCAAAACACTCTTTGATCGAACCATGCCGCCATAGAAAAGAGAAAGCCCTGGGATCATCAGCAGTACTAGCGCGGCACTAACCATCATCCAGGCGGTGTCGCCAGTATCTATCGCTGCCATTATCCCTCCTTCAAGTTCGAGAATGGGTCCCGAAATTCAGGAGAAATATGGCTGAAGGGTGTTTCATAATCAGCCCAATATTGTTGCGAAGACGTGAAATTAGAACGAGAAATGTTACGTGTTTGTTTCCAGCAACTGCGAGACAAACCAATCTGGGTCGAAGGCAATCAAATCCGAGATCCCCTCACCAACACCGATGTATTTAACTGGAATACCAAGTTCCCGTTGAACTGAAATGACAATACCCCCCTTGGCAGTGCCATCAAATTTGGTAAGCACTACACCAGATAGTGGAACTACTTCCGCAAATACTTTTGCTTGCATCAAGCCATTTTGTCCGATAGTGGCATCAAGTACTAAGAGCACTTCGGTAACTGGCGCAACTCGGTCCGCCACCTTTACTACTTTGCCCAACTCATCCATTAGCGCTTTTTTATTGTGAAGACGTCCTGCGGTATCTAATAGAACTACTTCAATTCCATGATCAACTGCATACATCGCTGCTTCGTGCGCCACACTGGCAGGATCTGATCCTTCTGACTTAGCGATCACGGTTATCTCACTTCGGTCACCCCAGGTTTTCAACTGATCCACTGCTGCTGCTCGAAACGTGTCAGCAGCAGCAAACAGCACTGACTTACCAGACGCTTTGAGCAGCGAACCCAATTTCCCAATTGAGGTAGTCTTGCCAACACCATTAACGCCAACAATCACAATAACAGCGGGCACCGCAGACAAATTCAGCTTTCGATCAGCCTCGACATTTAGAACTGATATCAGCACTTCTCTTAATTTCTGAAGTAAATCTTCTTTGCTCTCAGCCGATTTCTTTAATGATTTTACGATTTCCGTTGTTGCGGTAACGCCAACATCAGCGAGTAACAATTGATCTTCAATCTCTTGCCAGTCTTCCGCAGTAATATCGGATTTCGAAAGCAGACCGCGCAGTGCGCTACCAAATCCTCGCAATTTCATTTGGTCGCAACCCGGATTGATCCAACTAGATTCAAGTAACTAAACAGGATATTGGCACCGATAATTACTGGTGCGACCAAAATAGTTGCCGATCCAATTCTGGTCAGTGATGCAAAAATAAACAACAACAGAGTTGCCGAGAAGAATGACAAAATCACATTCGCCAGCCTGGCTCTCATGATTGAAATGTCAAGATTAAGTTTTGTGATCAGAACTTGAAAAATGAAAAGTGCTGCAATCGGACCGCCTAGCCAGATCCCAGTTATTGCACCAACTAGATCGCCCCATTGTGCATTACTTGCCCTACCAAGTGGCGCACCAATCAAGCCGCCTAGAAAAACTCCAAGCGTGACCGAAATGAACATTCGATTTCGTAGTGAGCTAAAACTCACTGCGATTCCACCAGATCATCCGCCACATCTCGAAGGCGTTGGCTGATTACTGCGGAGACACCATCATTGCGCATGCTGACACCATAAAGTGCGTCGGCAATCTCCATGGTACGTTTTTGGTGAGTGATCACAATTAGCTGACTGTTCTCTCGCAACTCTTCATATATTTCAAGCAATCTTCCCAAGTTAACATCATCCAGGGCAGCTTCTACTTCGTCTAAGACATAGAACGGACTAGGTCGTGCCTTAAACAGCGATACCAAGAACGCAACCGCAACCAATGATCTTTCGCCACCAGAGAGTAGGGAAAGTCGCTTTACCTTTTTTCCAGCCGGCCTAGCTTCAACATCTACCCCTGAAATCAACAAGTTGTCAGGATCAACCAACACTAGTTTTCCTTCACCGCCTGGGAACAATCTAGAGAAGACACCTTCAAACTCTCGTGCGGTGTCAGCAAATGCTTCAGCAAAAACTTGTTGGACACGATCATCGACTTCTTTAATAACTTGTTCCAAATCCGCCTTGGTTCGCTTAACGTCTTCAAGTTGTTCACCCAAGAATTTATGGCGCTCTTCCATGGCCTGAAACTCTTCTAGCGCGAGCGGATTTACGCGACCCAATAGCGCTAGCTGTCGCTCAGCTTCTTTAGCGCGTTTCTCTTGTTCGGCCCGAACGTATGGCTTTGGCGATTCATCCGCTGCTGACTCTTCCTCGTCGCCTGGAGCTCGAAGTGAAGGCGGTACAAGTTGCTCTGGGCCATATTCTGAAATCAATACATCAGGCGAAACACCAAAATCTGCCAGGGCTTTATCTTCGATTGCGGAAATTCGACCGCGCTGCTCGGTTCGAGCCAATTCATCTCGATGCACTGAGTCAACTAGTGTCGATCTTTCGCCCTCTAACTCTCGAGCTTGATGACGCAAACTCTGCAATCTTGTTTCGCGCTCGGCGCGTTGCTGCTCAAGATCGGCTTTCATGGTGGATGCTGCCGCGACCGAATTCTCTAACCGCTCCAATACCTGATCAATCGCCACACTCACCGCTGCCGCTACCGCAGCCTCGCGCTGTAATCGCTGCCGGCGTTGAACTTCCTTTATTCGGGAATCTCGCTCTGCTGCCGCCATTTGTTCGAGTTCGGTCACTTTGCTTATGGCAACTTGATAGCGCTCCTCGGCTGTTCGCAGCGTTAAACGCTCTTCGATTTCTTCAGCTCGAGCAGCTGCTACTTGAGTTTGCAACTGATCCCGCTGCTCAGGAGTTACTGGTGTAACAGATGTTGGTGCACTCTGGGCAGAGTCATAGGTTCGCTGTAAATTACCGATCAATTCTTCATCGGCTGCTAAAGCTAATTCCGATTCTCCTAGCAACTTAGCAATCCGATCTGCTTCAGCTTTGGCAGATATTGATTGCTGACTTAGTTCAGCTAACTTCAGTGCGATCTTCGCTTGTGCGGCTTCTGCCTCTTTAACTTTTGCTAGTGCAGTATCCAGCGTAGTTTGGGCAGCAGTTGCTTCAACTGTTGACTGATTAAATTCTTCTCGTTTTTGGGCAACCAATAGTTCGTTTGCCGCTGACTCTGCTGTGGCTGCGTTTAGTGTCGCCCTAACAGTGACTTCATTGTTAGCTGATTCACTTCCACCCATTAGTAAATTACGATGGGCTAATTCGCCTGATGTTGTAACGAACTTTAGCTCTGGATAACGATTGCTTAACTCAACTGCAGCGGCAATATCTGGCGCAATAAAACAGTCGGACAGCAATTGTTTTGCAATTGCAGCAAGTTTCGTTTCAGCAGATATATATTCTGAGATAGGGGTGCTATCGACCTTAATAGTTGTTGTGGTTATTGCCGAATTTGCAACCACGATTGCAGCCCGACCGGCGTTATTTGATTTCAAATAATTTATCGCTGTTACGGCAGCAGATTTATCAGTGGCGACAACTGCATCGCCTGCAGCAGCTAGGGCAGCAGCTACGGCAGCTTCAAAACCTGGCGTGATCTTTAGTTGGGCTGCAAGCTTGGTTGAAATTCCAGCAACTTGTTGCGCGATTAATTTTGCGCCACCGTCAGCTGATCTGGCAATCGCGGATTCAATCGCCAAAACCGTTGCTTTGCTAGCTGCCAGTGCTTGCTCTGCTTGATTAAGCGCTTCCCG
>JBJOHY010000130.1:0-3689 GCA_046047475.1 Actinomycetota bacterium
ATTAAGAGTCACCTGCTCTACCAACTGAGCTAACAACCCGGAGCCTTTGGGCTAATTGCCCTCATGCGGGGTGAAACTTAGCAGAGGCCTCACCCAATTCTCTCTCTGACCGCTATCCAATAGCCGCCTCATGGGCTTTGACAGCGCTGATTATGCGATAGGTGATTGGCAGCAGGATCACCTCAATTAGCGTCTTATATAGGTAGCCAACAACCAGATAATTCAGGAATTCATCAAAACTGAGCCTTCCTAGGGATGCAATAAAGGTGAAAACAATCGTGTCAGCTAGTTCTCCAGCAGCGGTTGAACCAATTAGTCGTAGCCACAATTTCTTTTCGTGGGTCTTTTCTTTGATCTTGACTAACACATAGGAGTTAATTAACTGACCGGCCAAAAATGCCAGCACACTTGCAACGACAATTTGTGGCACAAATCCGAGAATTGATTCAAAAGCTGCTTGGTTCTCCCAGCTATCTGCAGGTGGTGCGATTTGTACTAACCAATAAGTAAAAGCAGCCAGAACTCCAGTTGCAAAGCCAGTGTAGATAACTCTTCTGGCTGCTTTAAAGCCATAAACCTCAGTCAAGATATCACCAGCGATATAAACCAGTGGGAAAAGGAATAACCCACCATCAGTAATTAGTGGTCCAAACTCAATTAACTTAACTGCTGAAATATTGGATAGCAACAAAAGGGCAACAAACACTGCCGCGATAATTGGAAATAAACTCTTGCTGGAATAGCGCATGAGTTGATCAGACATTAATTGTTCCTTCTAGTTTAGGTAATAACTATTTTGGGGGAGTAGAGTCTTTTTTCGTGGCATAGGCGAATATGGCAAGTCCCACAACTAGCGCACCAGCGCCAACACCATAGGCAATAACATCACCGGATCGGTTGGAATCAACAAATACACCAACAAAAACTACTGCGATGATGGCAACCACAACGCCAATAAGTTTTGACTTTAGGTCATCTAGATTTTCAACCCGTAACCATGCTGGCACATCGATGTCAGTATCGATAAACAACTCATACAGGCCATAGCCGATAACAAGGAGAACTGTGCCAAGCAAGATCGCATCGACCGCAGTTAATACATCGACAATAGTGTCCTTGAGGTAAGCGCCATTTCGAATAGCATCGATAGTCACTTTCACCATCTCATAAGAGCCCTGGGCCATTAGTAATAGCGCACCAAGGATTGCCGATAGGGCTGGGACAAACACCGCAAAGCGGGTGAGGCCGATTAGTTTTCGCACCTGCGAATTAAACCAGCAGTTAGGCAGTTGGCAGCAATCTCTATGGCAATCCCGATCTATTGGGCGTTTCTCAAGCCAACACCCAGCAGAACCTAAATAGTGGCAGGATCTGATCCGGAGAAGGGGAATAGTGCTGGAAATTAATGTCTCAGCTGACTTTACTAGTTTGCTGGATCAACACTTTTTTGGGCTGCATTCTGGCGGGCCCAGAAGCCCAATTAAAGGCGGCCAAACGGCCGCCAATGAAGCACTAGCAAATCTGGATATCTCTGGCTATGCCAAATACCGCTCCGAAGTTCTGCCAGTTGAAAAGCGTGGCGCAACTGTGCTTTCTCCCTACATTCGCCATAACTTATTGACGCTAACCCAAGTGTGGGATGCAGTTGATAAAGCGCCATTTAATGATCGAGAGAAATTCAGAGACGAATTACTTTGGCAGGAATATGCCAGACATCTATATGCTCGAATTGGCACAAGATTGTTTCAGAATTTACGTTTTGATCAGATTTGGGATGAACCAGGAGATGGCTGGAATAGAGAATTAGCTTGTATTGATTATGTGGTTAATGAACTAAATCAAACTGGGTGGTTAGTAAATCAAACCAGAATGTGGTTAGCCTCGCATTGGAGTGTGCGGAACCAAGCTGGTTGGCTTCATGGTCAAGAGCGAATGTATCGGGAATTAATTGATGGATCTCGGGCTGCCAACCTGCTTGGTTGGCAATGGACAGTTGGATCTGGCACTGGCAAGCCATATGGCTTTGCCAGATGGCAAGTAGAAAAACGAGCACCGGGATTGTGTAATAGTTGTAATTTAAAAAACAACTGCCCAATTCAAGAATTTCCAACTGAAACAACTTTGCCAGATGCTGAGTTTGAATCATTACTTGTTTCAGATCCTGATCCAGCAGCAACTGCCGGACCGTTAACACCAATATCTAATACGTCACCTGAATTAGTGATGTTAACTATTAATTCGCTAGGTGATGCGGATCCAGCGCTAGTTGCTAATCCGGATTTACCAGTTGTGTTTGTCTTTAATGAAGCAGCACTTAAGAAACTTCAGTTATCGGCTAAGCGAATCTATTTCTATTTAGAAACGCTGCAGGATTTAGCAACCAGAAGGGATCTCAAGGTTTATTTGGGAGATCCCTATCAGTTTGCTAGTGAAACTAACGTGGCAATTACATACGCTCCAGTGCCGAGCTTTAAGAAGTTTAGAGATTTGGCTCAGATCCATCCCTACCCATGGCTCAGAAGACCTCATGAAAAATCCGTCAGGTCTTATTCAGCCTGGAAAGGGAAGTTCTAGAAACTAACCGTGATAGGCAGCAGCTAAATCTGCTAACACAATCTTTTTCATTTTGAGCATCGCTTCAGTTGCTCGTTTAGCACCTGCAGCATCTGAACCGCCTAAGTAGTTCATCATTTCAGGTGAGGTCACTTGCCAGGAGACACCGAACTTATCTTTCAGCCAGCCGCATTGACTTTCTTCGCCACCATCTGCAGTTAATAGCTTCCAGTAGTGGTCAATCTCGGATTGATCTTTGCAAGGGATTTGAAACGAGATGGCTTCAGAGTGTGGGAAGTTCGGGCCGCCATTGAGTCCAATAAATGGTTGATTGAAGATCCGGAAGTTCACCACTACTTCTTCCCCCTGCTGGTTGCCAGGGGTGTCAGTTGGGGCTAGCCAGTTATCAGCTAGCTCACTATCGGGAAAGATGCTGGTATAGAAGGTGGCTGCCTCACGGGCATTGCCATCGAACCACAGGCAAGTAATAAGTTCCATTCAGCAAGCGTATTGGGGCAGGTGTGCCTGAGTTGCATCCAAGACTTATAACGGCTTAAATATCCCTCAGATATATCGAATAGATACATCCATTCAATAGATATGAGGTTTTGTGCAGTCCCGCAGAGATGCCCTGGAGTTTGCGCTGCTTGGCCTATTGGCTGAGGGGCCGCTGCATGGCTATGAACTAAGACGCCGGTTAACGGCGGTTTTAGGTCCATTCCGGGCATTGTCTTTCTCCGTTATCTACCCACAGCTTCGCCGAATGGTCGAGGCTGGGTTGATTACTGAGAGCGAAGAGAACAAAGACTCAAATTTATCGAGACGAAAGCGAATTGTTTATCAGATCACTAAATCTGGGTTAGAGCGATTTAGTGATCTGATTGGCAAAAGCGATGCGAAGAGTTGGGATGATGAGTTCTTTGAAGTGCATTTCGCCTTCTTTGGCCCTACCCCAATTGCCACCAGATTACGAATTTTGGAAGGCAGATGGCGCCGGCTAAAAGATAAGGCCGAGATTCTGCGATCTGAAATTGAAACTGGGGCTAGCAACTTGAGTGCTTATTCGTCGGAATACAAACGTCACAAGTTAGAAGTAATTGAACGTGAAATTGAATGGATTGAAACCATGTTAACCA
>JBJOHY010000131.1:0-2642 GCA_046047475.1 Actinomycetota bacterium
CAAGCAGCTGCTGATATGGCTTATGGCCGAATAGCCGGCGGTGTTGGCCGGTTATCTAATGTGGTCTTTATGGGGATGGGTGAACCATTAGCCAACTACAACACAATTCTGACCGCAATTAAGCGAATGATTGAACCTGCGCCAAATGGTCTTGGTATTTCGGCTCGGGGAATAACAGTTTCTACCGTGGGCTTAGTACCCCGAATCCGTCAACTTGCTGACGAGGGTATTCCGGTGACATTAGCTGTCTCACTACATGCGCCAGATGATGAACTACGAAATGAGTTAGTACCAGTTAATAATCGATGGAATGTCCGTGAAGTGTTAGATGCCGCTTGGTATTTTGCTCGACAAACCAAGCGAAGAGTTTCAATTGAATATGCGATGATTCGTGACATCAATGATCAGGAATGGCGAGGTGATCGGCTGGGTCGAATCTTGCGCGGACATTTGGCGCACGTAAATCTCATTCCGCTTAATCCAACGCCTGGCTCTAAATGGACTGCCTCAAGACCAGAAGACGAAGCGGCTTTTGTTGCTGCAATTGAGCGTCATGGTGTACCAGTTACCGTTCGCGACACCAGAGGTAGAGAAATTGATGGCGCCTGCGGACAGCTAGCCGCCAAAGCTGATTAACGTTTCAATATTCGCCACAATAATTTTGACACCACACTTTGTGAACCTATTTTTGCTTCCAAGTTATCACTTAGCTCGATTACAGTTCGGGCTGCATTAATAAGAAAAAATCTAGCTGGTTCAACTTCCCATTTTGGTGAACGATGCTGTACCCAGGGGAAGCTGATTCGCTTTGTTTTTTGTTCAGTGATTAGGTCTGCCACGGTCTGACCGGCTAGAAATGAAGCGGCAACTCCGTCCCCGACATAGTTGCCCGCTGAGATGGTGCCAGACTTACGATCAATCCAGATGCTGGGCTGCCAATCTCGGGCAACACCAATTGGACCACCCCAGGTGTGTGAAGGTTGGTTGAGGTATTCAATAAGAGGAGGAAACATTTCACCCAAGGCTGACTTCAGATAACTAAATGCTGGCTGGTGCATCTCAACATTTGTTCCAATTTTGCTGCCTAATCGATACGGTGCACCTCTTCCGCCAAACGCAATTCGATTTTCGGCAGTTCGCTGACCATAAATAATCAGATTCCTAGCGTCGTTAAAGGTTAGCCCCGGTTTTATTCGCAGATCATCTAATAACTCTTTAGGAATTGGATCAGAAATAAACATAAGAGAATGAATCGGCGCCGTTGCTCGAGGTATTAATTCATGTCGGTAACCTTCAGTGGCGATTAAAATGGATTTAGCGTAAATGTTCTTGCCATTTACTTTTAGCTGGTTTGAACTAATCTCAGCAACTCGACTATTTTCAAATATTTTGGTTCCCTGAGAAAGAACTTTTTCGGCAAGTCCTCGAACCAATTTGGCGGGATGAATCGTGGCGCAGTTTGGTGAGGTCAAGCCCCCTTGGACTTTTGTGGCAGCTGGCAGTTTAGAAAGTTCAAGGGTGAAGTCATAATCGGCTGAAGTAAATCCAAGCGAGCGGTACTCATCTAATTCTGCAAGCAGCCGGTGCTTTTGTGCTGCTGATCTGGCTAGGTTAACTGTGCCAGCTTTATTAAAGTCAGCATCAATTCCGGCCACTGAAATCTCCTGGCCAAACTCATCAACTAATCGGTGTAGGTAGCGCTGAAAATCGATTGCGATTTCGGGACCTTGCTTTTTTGCGATGCTTTTGATTGGAGTTGGCCAAAATGAAGATACCCAACCACCATTTCTTCCAGAAGCGCCAAAGCCAACATGTTCAGCCTCAATAATTGCTATCTGCAAATTTGGCTGAGCTTTATGCAGAAAGTAAGCGCTCCAAAGACCGGTATAACCAGCACCAACAATTGCAACATCTACATCTATTGATTCAGCAAGCGGTGATAACGGTTGCCAAGGTGGAAGTGATTGCCACCAATAGGAGTTATTCATTTCAAGTTTTTTATGGCCGGTGAGACCCTTATGCCTGCAGGCAGGTCAGCTGCCGGCACTGGATCTCCAAGAGAGGTATTGATCGGAATCTCGCCAGCCCAAATCGGCAGGACAACATCTTCAGCCGGCTCATCATCGGGCCCACCTGTTCTGGCTTTGCCTGAAATATTGGTTAGCTCAATTGCTAACACCATTGTCGCGGCGGCTTCTTTAGCTGTCATTGGTCGCACTTCCTGCCACCTGCCAGGAATAAGGTTGTTGGTGAAAATTTCAAGTGCCAGCTCTTTTTGGTCGTCAGCAAGCACAGTTGCAGTGCCAAAAATCATCGCCGAGCGATAATTCATTGACGAGTGAAATGCAGATCGAGCAGCAACAATGCCATCAAGTAAGGTGACAGTCACACAGGCCTTAACCCCAGATGCTAACTTGCGAAAAATTCTTGAGCCAGTCGAGCCATGAAGCAGAATTCGATCACCATCACGGACATAAGCCAGCGGAATGACTATCGGAAATTCCCTATCGTCTGCAATTCCCACATGGGCAACCTGGCCAGCATCCAAGATTTCATAGAGTATTTCGCGGTCGAGAACCTCACGGTCTGAACTGCGCTTAACTTTTAGAAATTCTGGTTTCAGAACAACTCCCATGCTTCGG
>JBJOHY010000132.1:0-7263 GCA_046047475.1 Actinomycetota bacterium
GCCGCGTCAAGAGTTATTGACTAGGAAGTGCGACATTTATTCAGTCGGTGCGTTAGCCGATGAAACCTTTGTCAGGTTTCGCTTGCGCACCCAAAGCAGGATGATCAAAGCCGCAGCGGCACTGAGAAAACCGCCGATAGATAGGCCATATCTTGCTCCCAGATCTTGCGAAATCTTCCCGATGATTGGCGAACCCAGCGGCGAGCCACCGAGAAAAACCATCAGGTAAAGCCCAAGTACTCGACCACGCAGATGATCTGGGACTGATGATTGGACATAGGCATTGGCATTTGCCATTACCATCATGGCTGCAAACCCGGCCAGCGGTAAAACGCCAGCAAACATCCAATACGTCGGCATCTGCGCTGCCAGAATTTCAATTAGCCCAAAGGCAATCGCAGCTTTCAAAATGAAATCAAGTCGCGGTGACTCCTTTGCTCTGGCTAAAGTCACCGCTCCAGTTACCGTACCAACCGCAATCATGGTGCCAAAAAGGCCAAAACCATTGGCCCCAACGTTGAATTCAACTCGAGCCATCAGCGCAGTTACGACCTGGAAATTGAAACCAAATGCGCCAACTAATAACACCAAAGTCATAACAGCGATTAAATCGGCCCGATTTTTAACATATCGCAGCGCTGAACGAACTCCATCTTTTTTATTCGCTCGATCAAATTTATGCAGTGTGGTTGGGTTCATCAAAATCAATGCACCGATTACCACTGGATAGGTCAACGCATTGATAATAAATGCTGGCCCCGTTCCTACTGCGGCAATAATGATGCCAGCAATCGCTGGGCCCACCAAACGACCAGCATTGAAATTGGCAGAATTTAAGCCAATAGCATTAGGTAGATCTTCCTTACCTACCAATTCCGGGACAAATGACTGACGGATCGGCGCATCTACCGCACTTGATATTCCCAACATAATCGCAAGAACAATCACATGCCAAACTTGAATCAATTCAGTAATCACCAATAGGCCAAGAATTAATGCGGAAGTGCCGGCAATTGTGTTAGTTAAGATCAACAGCTTTCGCTTGTTTCTTCGATCAGCTAATTTTCCACTTGGCAAACTCAAGAATAGTGCTGGCAAGAACTGCAGTGCCGTAACGATTCCCAAAATCGTGCCTGAGCCAGTAAGTTCCAGTACCAGCCAGTCTTGGGCAATTCGTTGCATCCAAGTGCCGACATTTGAGAATAGGTTCGCACTAAAGAAAAGTTTATAGTTTCGATGTCTTAAGGAGCGAAAAGTTCTAGTTTCAGCAACAGATTTAAGTTGGAACACACCCTGAAGTTTAGTGGTACGCCAAGGTCAGCAAGTCATTCGGCATCGGCAATCCGTTCGCCAGCCAGTGCAACTAACGCCAAAATGGTTGGCTTGGCATTTAGTCAAGCGCTGATTGAGCGAGACCTAACCTCGGCACCTGGCCATAAATTGACGATTAGTTCAGTCAACTCAGCTGCACATTTCCCGGTTTTCACAATTGAATCCTCACCTAAACCATCAAATATGAACAGTGCTCGTTTGGTATCGGGGGACAATCGAGTACGAACACATTGTCGCCAGTTCCACCTTCGGCAGGTAACCCCAAGATCATCTCGCCAAATCACTTCACCCGGCATTGGGTTAACTATTACTGCCTCACCATTTTCGGTGGTATCAAAGGTTTCATCACCAATGGCAATTTCTAATCGCGGTGCACCTTGATACTTATCAAAATTCTCCCCACCAATTGGCAGCAGGTGCATTACAGAGAGTGCGTTATAAACATCAGTCAGAAAATCAATTCGAGGCAAACCCTTACTAGTGCGACGCAATAGCGCCTCGAAACTACTTCGGCTATCACTTGGCTTTACACCGAATGAACGAAATGCTTCCCGCCAGATTTTCACCTCAGGTAGGTCTTCAATGGCAACTGAAGCGAGCAAGTCATTAGCAAACTTTTCGGCATTGGCTAAGTAATTATCGCTAAATTCATTTGTTGGCTCATTCCTGATGTCATCTACCACCAAGAGGTGAGCGACATAAGTTGGGTATTTCTCGCTAACTGGTGCCGAAATACTTGCTTGATTTATTAAGTCTTGAGTCACCCCTCAAGCGTAGTCACTATTCCTGCTTGCGTGCATAGCAATCTAGTTAGTTCATAGGTAAAGTCCAGACATGGAAAGTTTGCGGATAGGCATTGCTACCACCGCAATTGCAACTGTTGTTATCTACGCCCTGGGATCTGGCTTTTGGGTTAGCAATGACTCTGGTTGGTATCGCTCGCTGACTCAACCAAGTTGGCAGCCACCAGACTGGGTGTTTGGCGTTATCTGGCCGTACAACTTCATCATGCTGGGCATTGTTGGTTTTGTGATAGCGCGCGATGCCAGTATTACTCGCGCCGCTACCTGGCTGATCTTTTTGATTTTGAGCGTATGTGCAGCTCTTGCTTGGTCATACTTGTTTTATGTCCCACATCATTTACCAGCTGCAGCAATTGCCTTATCAATTACGGCAGCACTTACAGTTCCAATTTTGATAATCACATTTCAAACAAATCAAATTTACGGCTGGCTGCTGCTACCCTACCAATTGTGGGTGATTACTGCCGCTTCACTTTCAATTGGTTACGCATCAGCAAATTAACGAATTGGTCTTGCTCCAATATGTTGCACAGATTCACTACCGGCAGTAATGCCAGCGGTTAATGCAGCACGTGGATCTTTTGTCTTAAGCCAAGTTGCTAAGTAGCCACCAACAAACGCATCACCAGCACCAGTAGCATCTACTGCGGTCACTTTTGGTGCATCAATCTTTATCTCTGGCTTATCTCGAAATACCTGCAGCGCACCTAATTCACCAAGTTTGACCACAACTGTCTCGGCCAACTCCAGCAACTCGGTAGCGGCTTGGTGCATATTGTCGTTTCCAGTAAGCACTCTGGCTTCATCCGCATTTGGAAACAGGATATTGGTTCCGCTGAGCCAGTCTCGCACCTCGGCTATGCCAGCCAGCTCAATCATGCTGGCCGAAGATGGATCGATGCTGGTAGTTAAACCATGGGCTTTTGCTTTAGCTAGAACTTCAATTGCAGCCGTCCGTGAGGTTGGTTGCAGAAAGGTGTAACCAGAAATATGCAGATGATTTGCTGGATCTAATAAGTCAGCGGTTAGATGGTCTGCGCTAAGTAATGAATTTGCACCTTGATCTGGAATCATAGTGCGCTCACCGGTTGGATCCACAATGCAGATACATGAGCCAGTGTTTATCTGATCGCTGTGAATCAATCGGGCATCGACCCCCACTGAAACTAAGGCTCGTTGAGCAGCGCGACCAGCATCATCATTGCCAACGCCACCGATGAAAACTGTGTCCATCCCAGAAACTGCCGCCCAGGCGGCTGAGTTTGCCGCCGCACCACCTGGTTGTTGGGTGATTTTTCCCGGCGCATCAGTCGCATAATTCAATTCTGAGTTAATAACTGCGGTGATATCAACCATGACATCGCCAACAATTATTAACTTGGTCATCGCAGCTGACCTAATGCGGCAGCAATTCTTGCAGCAAGCTGCGCATTACTGCGAACTACATCAATATTCACCCGCAGGCTTTCGCCTTTAGTTTCGCGGTGAAAGAACTCCAACAAAAATGGGGTTGCTTGTTTACCAGAGATGCCAGCCTGTTTAGCTGCTGTCATGCCAGCAGCGAGCACATCGTCGTGAAGTTGCTTTGGCAGTTCTAAGTCTTTACTTACCGGATTTGCCACCACGATTGCGCTTTGAGTCTCTAAGTTCGAATGGGTTTTTATTAAATCAGCTACTTCACTAGGAGAATCAAACTGCCACTCGAGGTCATAACCAGATTCGGTTTGATAGAAGCCGGGAAACTTAAGCGTCTGATATCCAACCACGAGCACGCCAAGCGTCTCTAATCTTTCAAGCGTTGCAGGTACATCCAATATGGACTTAACACCAGCTGCGACAACAGCTATTGGCGTCTCTGCCAAAGTACCCAAATCGGCCGAC
This sequence comes from Actinomycetota bacterium, assembly GCA_046047475.1. Lineage (GTDB taxonomy): Bacteria > Actinomycetota > Actinomycetes > S36-B12 > UBA5976 > AcAMD-5. Next base: position 4,017 of record JBJOHY010000132.1, read on the forward strand.
TCATCAAAACTTAAGTTTGCTTCCCGGTGCACACCACCAAGGCCACCGGTTGCAAAAAGCTTTATGCCAACGCTGTGAGCAATTGCTGAAGTAGAGGCAACCGTAGTTGCGGCGCTCTCTTTTTTGCTTATTACTGCGGGTAAATCCCGGGGGCCAATTTTTCGAATGCTTTCGCCATGTGAAATGACTTCTAGATCTTGCTCAGTTAAGCCGACTTTAATTTGACCGTTGATAACTGCGATTGTTGCTGGCACTGCCCCATTGGCGGCAACATCATCTTCCAGTTGTTTAGCAACCGCTAAGTTGTCTGGATACGGCAAGCCATGTGCGATTAACGTGGATTCGAGCGCAACGACTGGACCGCCGGTATTGAGTGCTTCGGCTACTGCCGGGCTTAACTTTGCTTCAATCATGTTGACTACTTATAACGGTTTTTTCGGAATTGGTATACCAACAAAATGAAACTTCCAAGCGTCACTAATCCAAGAATCAGACCCAAGTTAGAGCTTGACTCTTCTTCACCGCTGTACGGCGTAGCTACCGGCTCCCCTTCAGTTTCATTGATCGGAACTGCCTCGGCAGTTTCACCGGCATCAAATACAAATTCATAACTATCTTCAACGACATGTCCATCAGCAGATATCACTCGATAGTTAACAAAGTAGGCACCAGGTGCGGTATCGCTCGGGAGCGAAACTGATATTGAACTTCCAGATACTGTGGAATCGAGCAAATCAATTTGGGTTCCAGCAGAGTCAGCTACGGTTAAGAAATTTACTGGTTGATCGCCAGTTGTTAGCAAATCCTCGTTAAAAGTGAGCACCACCTGGGTTGGCCAAGTTGTGACGACCTCGTCAGCAGCCGGCATGGCGCCAACTAATTCAGCGTGTGCAACAGCCGACGTACTAAATCCAAAACTCACCAGAAAGGCCGATGCCAACAAAGCTAATGTTCGGCGAATAAACAATTACTTTCCTTTTCCTCGACCAAATAAAATGAAAAATGAAACTACTACTGAAGCTGCAGTTGCAACTACCCGTTGAATCCGGAGATTGCCAGCAGCATCAAAGAAGAAATCCCGAGTTGAACTGCGAGCTTGGCGCTTGATACCTTCTTTAGAGAGTGCCTCTGACACTTCATCAAGACTCTCCGCCAATTTTTTCCGAGCCTGCTCTGCCTGATTTTCTAGGTCATCTAATGACATTTTTCCTCCGGCTGAAGTCTACGCCCGTTAGGTTTTTGCCTGTGATGGATCTAGCTTGAAGCCAAATGGGAGCTCCAGTCGGTGCTGCTTAATTAAGGCATCATCTGCCAATAAATCATAGGTTTTTCGATCCGCCACAATGGTTCCGCCGCTCAAAATGACAGATCGGTCACATAACTCCAAGGCATAGGGCAGATCGTGGGTAACCATAAGCATGGTGATATCTAAAGAGTTAAGGATCTCAGCAATCTCTCGCCGAGCGGCTGGATCCAGATTTGAACTCGGTTCATCCAAAACAAGTATCTCAGGTTTCATGGCAAGCACAGTTGCAATCGCAACTCGACGGCGCTGGCCAAAGGAAAGATGTTGTGGTGATCTATCAGCAAATTCCAACATGCCAACTGCAGCAAGTGCTTCATTCACGGTTTTAGTCAACTCATCACCGGTAACGCCAAGATTGCTCGGACCAAATGCCACATCGTCTCGAACGGTCGGCATAAATAATTGATCATCTGGATCTTGGAATACCACACCCACCTGGGCGCGGATATCTTTTATGTTTTCTTTATTGACTGCCATGCCGGCAATCCGAACTTCGCCGGATCCCGGCAACAAAATTCCATTTAGGTGCAGGACTAACGTGGTCTTACCAGCGCCGTTTGGACCGAGCAACGCGATCTTCTCACCTCGATACACATGAAGATCAACACCAAAGAGTGCCTGATGCCCATCTGGATAGGCATAAGCAACTTTGTTTACCTCAAGTACGGCATCCGACACTTAAATCCTCCAACTTACGACTAAAACTACTAGTGCGGCGGCCGGCAAGAGCATTCCTGTTGCCCAATTAACTCTGGTAGCAATCGCAATTTGATAGCTAGGCATTTTTCCTTGATATCCCCGCGAGAGCATAGCCAAATGAACTCGCTCACCGCGTTCATATGCGCGAATAAACAATGCGCCAGCAGCCCTAGCAATGACCGGCCATGACCTCAATCCGGTTTCAAAATAGCCACGACTTTGTCGGGCGATGCGCATGCGTCGCATCTCATCAACCACAACATCAACATACCTAACCATGAAGGCGGCAATCTCAACCAACATATTTGGCACGCGCAGACGAGATAATCCAGATAACAGCTCTCGCATCGGTGTGGTTGATGCCAGCGTAATAGAGCTCAATACGCCAATAGTTCCTTTAAACAGCAGGCCAATACCAGCGGTAAGTCCAGGCTGTGAAACTTCAACGCCAAAAACTTCGGTGTAAGGTCCAGCTGAAAAAAATGGCATAAGAATTGCAAAAATTACAAACGGAACCTCAATCACCATGCGTCTGACCACCATCAAGATTGGCAGCTTTGCAACCAGAATAGTGGCAATAATTATTCCGATGTAAATCGTAAATAGCCACCAATTACCAAGCGGAGTCAGCACGACCAAAAAAACAAATAGCAACATAGAAAGAACTTTTACTTCTGCGGGCAACCGGTGAATTACCGAATCGCGCGGAATTAATAGCTTTCCAGCAATATCGTGTTGCTGATTTAAACCCAACTAGTTACTTTCGTTTTGCTAGGAATTTAAACATCATGGTAGATAGCGCCAGCATAAGCAGCACACCAACCGCACCAGCAAGTGCAACCGAGAGGCGGTCGTCAGTTACGCCAGAAACTCCGTAGTCTGCCAGTGGTGAGTTGCCCAGGCCATGCTCAGTTGCATCTTCAAGAAAACCTTTTTCTTCGGCAACTTTTTCCAAACCGTCTGGATCTCCACTAGCATAATAAGAAACTACACTTGCTAACAATAGTGATACAAAGACTCCAATTGCTAAGAACTTATTTTGTAACTTCATTATCGCACCATACCTTCACGAATTTCTAAATCAGTTTTCACTTTTCCTCGAGCACCAAAAACTAAATCTGGTCGTAGTGCGAGAACTGCGGTCACAGTAAGTGCTGTAATCAAGCCTTCGCCAATTCCAATTAATACGTGCACTGAGAACATCGCGACGAAGACATCTGCTATATCTAGCGTGCCAGTTCC
>JBJOHY010000133.1:0-15082 GCA_046047475.1 Actinomycetota bacterium
GGTTACTTTAAATATTGACCCTAAATCGCCGCGTCGATTTCGATTATCAATCTCGGTATAACCTAGATCACCAATAGTGACATATGCTGAGTTTTTATCAATTACCGCAAATCGTCCTGAGGCATGTTGAACTGCTGAAACCGGCACACACGGTTTAGTGACAAACCAGTTAGCAACAAAGTTAACCCGTTGCGATACACGGTTATATCGAACTCGATCAATTGCGACTTCGACACATTTTCCGTTACTTCCTAGCCTTGGATACGAAATCAACAAGTTTGCAATTCGCTTGGTTTCATTTAGCACTGCGATATCCGTAATCGCAAACCTAGAATCAACTAGCCGACGCTCTTTTGGAATCAAGCTGCCAAGATTTCGCAGTTTTTTTGTATTCTGATTCCAAAGAAAAATAACTCCACCAGCATTTCCGCCACCGAGAAGAAAATTTCCGTCATTGAGCACAGCAAGTGCTGGGCCTCGTGACCCACCACCATTTGTTACCGCAGCGGATATACCTGAGCTGGTGATATCAAGTTGCGGCTGAGCAACTGCAGTTGAAGGTGTCAGAACTACCAAAGCTATGGCAATAAATAACACTTTCTTCAACATCATCAACTTACTTTTCGTTTAGCTCGCAATCTCATAACCAGAACTGCAATTACGGCAGAAATAAAACTTCCAGTTAAAACTCCAACTTTGGCATCGGCCAACAAGGCGAGATCATCAGCAAATGACAACTTGGTAATTAGTAAAGACACGGTAAATCCAATGCCGGCAAGCAATCCCGCTGCTAGCAAATCCGACCAGGTTAAATTTTCATTTAGACGCGCTTTGGTGAATTTGGTCAATAAATATGTCGCACCCAGGACGCCCAGCGGCTTACCAACAACTAAGCCAAGAATGATTGCTAACGATATTTCACTACCAACTGTGTCGAGATATCCTAAACTCCTTAAATCAACACCAGCGGCAGTAAATGCAAAAATAGGAACTGCGATCGCCACGCTTATTGGTCTGGCTTTTATCTCAGCAATATCTGCGGGTGATTGGGTTTCCCCTGGATTCTTCATTACTCTGGTCAGTAATGCGATAGCAACACCAGCCACAGTTGCGTGAATACCAGATTGAAAGGTCGCCCACCATATCAAAAGTCCAAGTGGTACTAACAAATACCACTTGGTTAAATTGACTTTTTGTAATATCGCATAGATCGCTAACAGAACAATAGTCAAAAACAGCATGTTTCTATTAATATCTTCGGAGTAAAAAACTGCAATTATGGTAATTGCACCTAGATCATCAACCACAGCGAGTGTTAACAGAAACGCTCTAAGTTCAACTGGTAATCCGCGACCTGCTACGGCAAGAACTGCCAAAGCAAATGCGATGTCAGTTGCAACTGGAATAGCCCAACCAACTACTGCTTCAGCGTTATCTCGAACCATCAGATAATAAATCAGAGCTGGGGTCGCCATGCCAGCTAGAGCTGCCACCATCGGCACCATCGCTTGGCGCGGCTTAGCTAGTGAACCATGTACTAATTCATGCTTTAACTCAAGACCGGCTACTAAAAAGAAGATTGCTAGCAGAGCATCTGCTGCCCAATATGCAACAGTGAGATTTAGGCCGATTGACTCTGGTCCAAATTTAAGCTCCAGAAAATCTGCATACCAATCTCCCGCAGCTGAATTAGCAACTATTAGTGCAAGCACGCCAGCAATCAATAACAGCGCACCACCAAAAGTTTCGTCCTTTAGGGCTCGACTGAGCCAACGTCTTTCTTCAACGGTGTCAATGGCTTCAAAAGCACGGAGATCTGGTTCTGACATCTCATTTTGGTTCATTGGGCAAAACTACCTGTTGATTCTGAATTTCGTCACGGCGCTCAGCCAGGCAGGGTAATTTCTAGATTCTTGCCAGTGATTTTCAATATTGCTTCTTTAAGCGAGGTGAGCTGGCCAGGGGAAATATGGCTTTCAAAATCATGGCCAGCGGCCAATTTGTTGCGATCTCGAAAGTCAATCACTAAGGAGTTACCAGTTAGCTGAACTAGCCGAGCGTCAAAAAATACCAGCCAGGCAACGCGATTGGTGCGTTCCAATTCATCCAGCACTTCATTCCAATGCCGCTTCAACTCCGCCAAATCCATAAGCAAACCCTAATTACCTGGCACGGCTTGGCAAGCCGGTAGCGCTACCGGATAAGTGGCTTCGATACCTTTTGCCCATGGATTTCATTGCCACCTTGAAATGTGTGGATCAGCCTGGGATTGTGCACGCGATGACCAATGCAGTACTTGCTTGTGGTGGCAATATTATTGAGAACCAACAATTTACTGATCTACCAACCAATACTTTTGTGATGCGAACCAGATTTGAATCAAATCTTGATTTAGCTGCAACTGCTGCTAACTGGAATAACGAATTAGCGAAATTCAATCCAGAACTAAAGATTCGACCGACTGCAGAACCACTAAATGCTTTAGTAATGGTAACGAAAGAAAGTCACTGCCTGCGTGATTTATTGTATTTACTTGAGTTAAATGAACTTAATATAAAAATTCCGATCGTAATTTCAAATCATGAATCATTGCGATCGCTCGTTGAATCCCATGGAATTAAGTTTGAATTCATTCCATCTGCTGATAAGAAAATAGCGGAAGCCAAATTGCTTGAGCTAATGTCTAAGCATCAAATTGATTTTGTGGTTCTAGCTCGTTACATGCAGATTCTTTCGCCAGAGTTTTGTGAAAAATATGCTGGCCAAATAATCAATATTCACCACTCGTTCTTGCCCGGATTCAAAGGTGCTAAGCCCTATCACCAAGCACATCAACGGGGCGTGAAGATTATTGGTGCGACCGCCCACTTTGTTACCGCTGATTTAGACGAAGGTCCAATCATCGAACAAGATGTTGATCACGTAACACATGCCGCAACACCAGAAGAGATGGTCGCGTTGGGACGAGATATTGAACGCAGAGTTCTTTCCCGTGCTGTGAAACTTTACGCTGAAGACAAAATCTTTTTGGTCGGAAATCGAACGGTAGTTTTTAACTAACTACCAGATCCGAACTCGCTCTTCCTCAGCTAGCCAAAGTTCATCTGCTTCGGTAACACCAAATGCGTCGTAGAACTCAGTTAAGTTGCGAACCACCGCATTGCACCTGAACTCAGGTGGTGAGTGTGGATCAACTGAAAGTCGCTTAATCACTTCCTCAGTTCGCGTCTTGGTTCGCCAAACCTGCGCCCAGCCTAAGAACAATCGTTGGTAGCCGGTAAGCCCATCAATCTCAGGTGATGGTTTACCTGCTAATGAGATTTCATAAGCCTTGTGTGCGATGGTTAGACCACCTAGGTCACCAATATTTTCACCAATGGTGAGTGCTCCATTAACTTTATTGCCTGGCGCTTCGGTTGGTTCTAGTTCGTCATACTGTGCAATCAACTTATTAGCGCGCTTTTCAAATTCAGCACGATCGAAATCAGTCCACCAATTGTTTAGATTTCCATCACCATCATATTTGCTACCTTGATCGTCAAAACCATGGCCAATTTCATGACCAATTACTGCGCCGATGCCACCGTAATTCACCGCGTCATCTGCGTCTAGATCAAAAAATGGTGGCTGCAATATTGCCGCCGGGAAAACAATTTCATTCATGCCAGGGTTGTAGTAGGCGTTGACGGTTTGTGGGGTCATAAACCATTCGGAGCGGTCAACTGGTTTGCCTAATTTATTTAGGTTGTAATCAATATTGAACGCAGATGCTCGCCGCATATTGCCAACTAAGTCGTCAGCTTTAATTTCTAGCGATGAGTAATCCCGCCACTTATCTGGATAACCAATCTTCGGTGTGAATTTGTCTAGTTTCTCTAGCGCTTTCACTTTTGTCTCTGGGCTCATCCAATCCAGTGCTTGAATATCAACCCGATATGCCTCTATTAGGTTATTAACTAATTCCAGCATTCGCTGTTTGGCTGGTGGTGGGAAATGTTTTTCAACATAAAGTTTTCCAACCGCTTCACCCAGCGCGCCTTCTACCATTGCCACGCCGCGCTTCCAGCGAGCACGTAGCTCGGGAATGCCAGATAACGTGGTGCCATAGAACTTAAAGTTTTCATTCACAAAATCACTGCTTAGCAGTGATGCAGCCGAGTTAATAACTCGCCACTTCAACCAAGCTTTCCATGCAGCTAAGTCAAAGTTCTTAAATAGCTCGGAAATTCCAGTGACATAACTTGGTTGACGAATTACCAATTGCGCTAACGCAATATCTGGCATTTGATATGCCTGCTGCCAGATATCCCATTCGATTTCTGGACCCAACTCAATTAACTGAGCTTTGGTTAACTTGTTGTATGTTTTAACTGCGTCACGATCTGCCACCACGTCCCAGTGGTTCGCGGCAATCTTGGTTTCTAACTCGAAAACTAATTTTGCAAGTCCAGCGGCATCTGATTGATCTGCTAGCTCAAACATTCGAGTCATGTGCGGCAGATAAGCATCTCTTGCTTTTTGATGTGTGGCTTCGCGGTAATACGCTTCATCTGGCAACCCAATACCTGACTGATAAAAATACATAATGTTTTCATTAGCGTTGCCATCATCAGTTGTCACCCAATAACCAAACCAGCCACCAACACCACGGCGCTGGAGTTTTCCTAAGACCTCGAAAAATGATTTTTTATCAGTAACGGAATCAACTAGTGCTAACTCGTCCTTAATTGGGGTGTAGCCAAGTTTTTCAATTAGAGCTTCATCCATAAAACTCTGATAGAGCGCAGCAATCTGCGCGGCTTCACTGCCCTTAGCTGGGTCAGCCTGTTCAATAATTTCTCGAGTTCGCTCCTCGGAGATGTCGCGAAGCACATGGAATGCGCCATGAATTGGTCGGTCAGCGGGGATCTCCGAATTTTCAATCCAACTGCCATTCATATAGCGGTAAAGGTCATCTTGCGGCCGGATGGCGGCATTGATATGGCTTAGGTCAATTCCACTCTTCATAACTACTCCTTTGCGACAAGCAGACCTTACTCGCTAAATTTTCAGCATGCTTAGCAAGGCTCCTGCCACTAAGTTTGGCGTCAGTTGCGAGTGAAATGGATAGTTAAAGTATGAGCGCTGGCTACACCACGAGGGGCAGATCGTTCGCAGATCGCCACATCGGACCTACCCAGCCAGAGATTGAGGTCATGCTCAATGAACTGGATTACAAATCTTTAGCTGAATTATTGGAAGCTGTTGTTCCCGGTGCCATTAGATGGCAAGAAGCACTAGATCTACCAGCAGCAGTTTCAGAAGCCGAAGCATTAGCCGAACTGCGAGCATTAGCAAGCCGAAACCAAGTAAATCAATCGTTGATTGGCCTTGGTTACTACAACACCCACACCCCAACGGTAATTTTGCGCAATATTTTGGAAAACCCAGCCTGGTACACCGCATATACGCCATATCAACCTGAGATTTCGCAAGGTCGACTAGAAGCGCTAATTAACTTTCAAACTACCGTACAAGATTTAACTGGACTTCCAATTGCTAATGCCAGCATGCTAGATGAAGCAACTGCCGCTGCTGAAGCAATGACGTTAGCTCGACGAAATACTAAAGTTGAATCCAATGTTTTTGTAATTGACGCCGATACTCACCCACAAACTATTGAAGTAATTAGAACCAGAGCTAATCCACTGGGTATTGAAATTAAATTAGCGGATTTATCAAGGCAGCTTGATTTTGAATATTTTGGATTGTTGATTTCTTATCCAGCATCTAGCGGGAATATTTATGACTTAACAAACATCGTTAAGGCAGCTCATGATGCAGGTGCGCTGGTTGCAGTTGCTACCGATCTGCTGGCACTAACGATGTTGAAATCACCGGGCGAATTTGATGCTGATATTGCCGTTGGTTCCGCCCAAAGATTTGGTGTGAGCTTGGGTTATGGCGGTCCGCACGCTGGCTTTATGGCTGTAAAAGCCGGATTGGAGCGATCCCTTCCTGGCCGGTTAGTTGGAGTTTCAATTGATGCTGCTGGCAAACCGGCCTACCGATTAGCACTGCAAACTAGAGAACAGCACATTCGGCGCGAACGCGCCACATCGAATATTTGCACTGCTCAAGTGCTACTTGCGGTGATGGCGAGTATGTATGCGGTTTATCACGGACCAGATGGTTTGCGAGATATCGCACAACGAATCCATCAATACACCTCATTATTAGCAGCAGGCTTGATCAAACTTGGCGCTGAAATAGTTCATCACAACTTCTTTGATACCTTACGGATCAAAACTCCTAATGCAGCAGTTTGGCAACAGCGATTGCTGGCAAAAAACATCAACGTATTAATGCTTGATCAAAATGTAGTAGGTATTTCAATTGATGAAACTGTTAATCTCGAAACTTTAACAACTTTGCTAGAAACTTATGCTGAAGCATCAGTTGATGTTGATCAACTCTGGTTGAATCTCGATAACCACATTCCGACAGAAATTGTGCGAACCAGTGAGTTTTTAACTCATCCAGTGTTTAGTAAGTATCAAAATGAAACAGCGATGCTGCGTTACATCAAATCCCTTGCGGACAAGGATTACGCATTAGATCGCGGCATGATTCCACTGGGCAGCTGCACTATGAAATTAAATGCGGCAACTGAGATGCAAGCTGTGACTTGGCCGCAGTTTGCCAACCTGCATCCGTTTGTGCCAATAACTCAAGCTGCTGGCAGCTATGCGCTAATTCGCGAGTTAGAAAATTGGTTAGTTGAGATAACTGGCTATGACGCCGTTTCACTTCAACCAAATGCTGGTAGTCAAGGTGAGTTTGCTGGCTTGCTGGCAATTAAGAAGTACCTTGAAGCAAAAGGTGAATTGAATCGTGACGTTTGCTTGATTCCATCATCAGCGCATGGCACCAACGCCGCAAGCGCAGTGATGGCTGGGATGAAAGTAGTTGTAGTTGCTTGCGATGCGCAGGGAAATGTTGATCTGGCTGATCTAGATAGCAAGATTGACCAGTATCGCGATTCGCTTGCAGCTCTAATGGTGACTTATCCATCTACGCATGGTGTCTTTGAAGCCGCAATCGCTGAGATCTGCGGCAAAATCCATGATGCTGGCGGTCAGGTTTATGTTGATGGTGCAAATATAAATGCTTTAGTCGGTGTTGCTAAACCAGGAAAATTTGGCGCTGACGTTAGCCATCTAAATCTGCATAAAACTTTCTGCATTCCACACGGTGGTGGCGGCCCTGGTGTTGGACCTGTTGGGGTGAAATCTCATTTAGCACCGTATCTACCAAATCATCCAATTGTGAAAGAAGCTGGCCCAGCAACTGGTGTTGGTCCAATCAGCGCTGCCCCATTTGGTTCAGCTGCAATTTTGCCGATCTCGTGGTCATATATAAAGATGATGGGAGCAGAAGGATTACTGCGAGCAACATCAGTTGCAATTCTTTCGGCCAATTACATCGCTAAACGCTTGAATCCTTATTTTCCAGTGCTATATACCGGTCAGAACAATCTAATTGCGCATGAATGCATTATTGATCTACGTGAGATCACTAAAGAAACTGGCATTACGGTTGAAGATGTTTCAAAACGTTTGATGGATTATGGTTTTCATGCACCAACGGTTTCTTTCCCAGTTGCTGGCACCATGATGATTGAACCAACCGAGTCCGAAGACTTAACTGAGATAAATAGATTCATAGATGCCATGATTGCCATTAGAGGTGAGATTGATCAAGTTAGCTCTGGTAGTTGGAGCAAAGAAGATAATCCGCTGGTAAATGCCCCACACACTGCAGTAAATCTGGTTGGTGAATGGAGCCTTCCTTATTCACGTGAGTTAGCGGTATTTCCTAGCGGCAATGCTGCCGCAAAGTATTGGGTGCCGGTGCAACGAATTGATGCGGCTTATGGAGATCGCAATTTAGTTTGTTCTTGCCCACCCCCAGAAGCGTTTGCGGTTAACTGATGCAAACCCCACTGCATCAGCATCATCAAGCGCTTAAGGCCCAATTAACCGATTTCGCCGGTTGGCAGATGCCGCTTAAATATGGCTCTGAAACTACAGAGCATTGCACGGTTCGAAGTGATGTTGGCTTATTTGATTTAAGTCATATGGGCGAGATCTACGTGTCGGGCAATCAAGCATTAGAGTTTTTGAATTACGCGCTAATTAGCGACTTAAGTAAAGTTGCAATTGGCAAGGCCAAATACACCATGATCTGCAATGAATCTGGGGGTGTGATTGATGATTTAGTGGTTTATCGATTAGCTGAAACTGAATTCATGGTGGTTGCTAATGCTGCTAACGCCAACGTTGTCGCTGCTGAATTACTACATCGCGCCCATAGTTTTGATGTTTCAGTAATTGATCGATCATTAGATACCGCATTAGTTGCGGTGCAGGGACCAAATGCTAAAACTCATCTCAAGAAATTCGTATCGGCAGATCTAATTGATTCGCTCAAGAACTATTCCTGCGTTGAAACAGAGATTGCTGGCATTCCAGTTTTGCTGGCACGCACCGGCTACACCGGTGAAGATGGCTTTGAAATTTTCACTTCAGTAGATCAAATCGCAAAGATTTGGGAATTGTTTATCGCCGAACACATTATGCCAATTGGCCTGGCTGCTCGAGATACGCTCCGACTTGAAGCTGGCATGCCGCTTTATGGACACGAACTAAATTTAGAAATCACACCAATACATGCCGGACTTTCGCGCACTATTGCATTTGCTAAGTCTGACTTTGTTGGCAAAAGTGCGTTAAATGAATTAAGCGGTGAACTAGATCGCAAATTAGTTGGTATCGAGTTAGAAACAAGACGGATCGCTCGAGCTGGCTTCAATCTGATAGATGAGGCTGGCCAAGTAGTAGGCCAAGTTACTAGTGGTGCCTTCTCGCCCACGCTTGGTAAGTCCATCGCGATGGCTTATCTAGATGCCAAGGTAGATCTTGCTACCGCTAAAATTTCAGTAGATATTCGAGGCAATATTGAGCCTGCAACCGTGGTTTCACTGCCGTTTTACCGAAGGGAAGCATGATGTCTGTTCCAGCAAACCTTAACTACACCGCTGAACACGAATGGCTTGACCAAACGACTGGCACCGCCACGGTTGGTATCACTCTTTATGCCGCTGACGCCTTGGGCGATGTGGTGTTTGTGAAACTGCCTGATGTTGGCAGCACTATTGCTGCTGGTGCGGTTTGTGGTGAGCTGGAATCCACAAAATCACTCAGTGATTTGTATGCCCCAGTTAGTGGCAAAGTAACCGAAACCAATCAAGCTGCAGTTGATAATCCAGCGCTGATTAACCAAGATCCTTACGGTGCTGGCTGGTTGTTCAAAATTGAGATTTCGGCTGTTGGTGAACTGCTTACTGCTGAGCAGTATCAAGCCCAGATTGCCTAAGCAAAGTTAACTAACTTTCGCTACTATTTCAGGTATGGATCTAACCACCGTACTGGTAGTGCTAGGTGTTGTTTTAGTAATCGCCTGGCTTATTGTGCAATACAACAAGCTGCTTCGCATGAATGTGGCAGTTGATGAAGCATTTGCTCAAATTGAAGTACAGCTGCAGCGTCGTGCTGATCTAATTCCAAATTTGGTAGAAACCGTTAAAGGTTATGCTGCCCACGAAAAAGAAGCTTTGGAAAGTGTGGTTCAAGCTCGAGCTAAAGCCACCGCTGCACAAGGTGTGCATGATGTTGCTGAAGCTGATGGCATGCTGACTCAAGCACTGCGTGGATTACTTGCGGTATCTGAAGCTTATCCAGATCTAAAAGCCTCAACTAATTTCTCCCAGCTACAAGAAGAGTTAGCTGCTACTGAAAATAAAGTTTCATTTGCTCGGCAGTACTACAACGACACCGTTCGAGTGCTCAATGAAGCGATCATTACTATTCCAGGAACTTTCTTTAAAGGAATTGCGAAAGTTGGTCAACGAGAATTTTATGAAGTTGATGGTCCAACTAATCGCCAAGTTCCTAAAGTTAACTTCTAACTATCGTGGCATCTTTTCGAGCGCAACAATCAGTTAACCGACGCAAAACTTGGCTGCTCTTAGGCAGTATGTTTTCGTTGGTTGCTTTTGTAGTTTATGCCGTAGCACTTTACTTTGGTGAGGTCGGCACTTCAATTGTGCCAATTGCGGTAATCATTGCGCTAATTTCAGTTTGGGGTAGTTACTGGGCTTCCGACAAAATTGTGTTGCGTATGACTGGCGCGCAAGTTATTTCTGAGAATGACCACCCACAGCTATACAACTTAGTTCATGAAATCGTAATTGCTTCTGGATTGCCAATGCCAAAAATTGCAATCGTCTCAGATAACGCACCAAATGCGTTTGCAACTGGAAGAGATCCAGAACATGCGGTAATTGCCTTCACCACTGGATTGCTGGAGAAGATGGATCGAGAGCAGATTCAAGGTGTCGTAGCGCACGAATTAGCACATGTGGCAAATCGCGATACGTTAGTTTCTGCCGTTGCCGCAACTACTGCTGGTGCGCTTGCTTTGATGAGTGATTTATTGATTCGAATGATGTGGTTTGGCGGTGGCAGAAACCGAAACAATAACGGCGGAAATCCGCTGGTATTAATTGCAGCATTTCTAGCAATTATTCTCGCTCCAATTGCCGCATCACTGCTAAAGAGTGCAATCTCTCGCAAACGGGAATCCCTTGCTGATGCGACCGCAGTTTCTTACACCAGAAATCCAGCTGGATTACGCCGTGCGCTAGAAACTTTGGCAGTCGACTCAACGGTAGTTAATCAGCGATCAACTGCTGTAGCGCATGTCTGGATTGAGTCGCCCCTTGATGCTCGTGCTGCCGCACGACTATTTGCTACCCATCCCCCGATTGAGGAAAGAATCGCGTTATTGCGTCAAATGGAGAATGGCCGGCTTTAAAGTAATTTCCTGATAGGAGCAATATGACTACCAGATGGGGAATTGTTGGCGCATCAAGAATTGCCGCACGTGCTTTTATTCCACATGCCAGGTTAGATCAACGAAATTTAATTACCGCAATTGCTGCCAGCAATTTACCTCGAGCTAAAGCCTTTGGTGCTGAGCACAATATTGAGTTAGCTTACGGTAGTTACGATGAATTGTTTGCCGATGAGAATATTGATGCGGTTTACATTGCGCAGCCGCCAATATTTCATCCCGAACTTACGCTGCAAGCAGTAAATGCTGGTAAAGCAGTATTGGTAGAAAAGCCATTTGGTGTAACAAGTAAAGCGGTGGCAGATTTTCTGGCTGCAGCACCAGCGGATCATTTAGCATGGGAAGCTTTAGTTTTTGCATTTCACCCACAACTTCAAATTGCCAATCAACTTAAATCCAAGTTGGGTCAGATTCGACATATCTACAGTCATTTTGTCTACACGCCAGAAGAACCTAATGACTATCGGAAAGATCCATCATTAGGCGGTGGTGCTTTGCTTGATGTTGGCACTTATCCGCTGCGTGCTGCACAAGCAATTATGAACGAGTCACCGAAATTAGTTTCGGCAGAATCAATCTACAGTGATCTAGGTGCAAATGATGAAGGTAATGCATTTTTCGAATATCCCTCCGGCGTTACCTTTCATATGCATTGGAGTAATCGAAAAGAACGGGATAAATCACTAGTAATTGAATACGAAAAAGGCTCCGCAGTTTTTGAAGAGCCATTTGCCCCAGCTGCCTCAGATTATGTCTTGGTGCGAGATGGCAGCGGCACTGAAAAACTTGCTGCCGGCCCCGTTTCAACTTGGCAATATGCACTGGCTCATATTGTTGATGTGATTGAAGATGGCATTAAGCCAATCCACCAAATTAAAGACTTCTCCTTAGCCCACGCGCAGCTGCTGGAATTGATTGATCAATCTTCGCGTGGTTAATGGCAGTTTTGATTAACTATGCTTTAGACACTTTATCCAACCGTGCAACGAGGTTCATATTTCTTTCCGATTATTTGAACTCTCCGGCTATTTGATTCATCCCACTACCTTGTGGTGTTACGGCATTTCTGGGATAACTTTCCAAAAACTAGACTACTGACTTAGACTCACGGTTATGGACCGAAGCCAAGCGGAAGCTTTAGATGCTCAAGATGAGTTAGGTGTATATCGAAATCAATTTGTCATAGGCGACCCAGATACCTGCTATCTTGATGGGAATTCTCTCGGGCGCCTACCGCATGCAACAGTAAAAGCGATTAATGAATTTCTAACCCAGGAATGGGGTCCCAAAGTTGTTACTGGTTGGGAGCACTGGATCGATGAAGCTCAGTTGACTGGTGACTTGATTGGCCGAAGCGCACTTGGCGCAGGAGCAGGACAAGTGTTGGCGTGCGACACAACGTCAGTGAATCTCTATCAACTGGCAGTTGCTGCAATCAAGGCTAGACCCGGAAGAAAAACGATCATAATTGATTCAGCCAATTTCCCGACAGATAGATACATCATGCAGGGAATTGCCAGAAGTTTAGGTTTAAATCTCATCACCATTGATAACGAAGACGGTTCAGTGAGCGAAAATGAATTAATAACTCCTGACTTACTTAAAGCCTATATGTCAGATGATGTGGCCCTGGTCTCACTTCAGGTTGTGCAATACAGATCAGGGGCGCGACAGGACATAAAAACTCTAACTGAATTAGTAAAGAGTTACGGTGCATTGATGCTTTGGGATGCAGCCCATGCCGTGGGCTCCGTAGTTCTTGACTTTGATAGAAACGGTGTCGATCTTGCAGTTGGGTGCACATACAAATATGGTAATTCTGGTCCTGGCGCACCTGCATGGCTATTTGTGTCACAAGATATCCAGAAAGAGCTACAAGTTCCTATACAGGGCTGGTTTGCTCAGCGCGATCAATTCGCCATGGGTCCAGATTTTGAAAAAGTTGAAAGTATTAGAGGCTTCCAAATCGCAAGTCCCTCGCTCATGGGACTGCGCTGTATCAAGAGTGCATTTGAATTGATCGAAATGGCAGGGATTTCAAACATAGAAGCAAAAGCAAATCAAGGTACTCAAATGATGATTGAGCTTTATGAGAATTGGTTAAATCCTCTTGGCTTTACCCTAAATACCCCAAGAAATGCCAGTATGCGCGGAGGACATATTTCCATTTGCCATCCGGAGGCGAGCAAAATTGCTATTGCACTAAGAAAGTATGCCAATGTAATTCCCGATTATCGCGCACCAAATTCAATTAGAGTCGCAATCTCGCCATTAGTTAACTCTTATGTAGAAATATATGATGGGTTTCAAAGAATCAGAGATTTAGTAAGTACTCGCCAATATGAGCAAGTTGAAGATGGGCAGGTGCGAGTAACATGAGCAAAGCTCACGAATCAGCTCTCACATATAACTCATACTTAAAGGTTAATGAACTACTAAAACTGCAACAACCGCTTTCGGCTGGGCCCGAGCATGATGAGTTGTTATTTATTGTCATTCATCAAACTTATGAACTTTGGTTTCGAGAGTTGATTCACGAGTTCCATGCGGCACAGAAGAGTCTTGAATCTGGCGATACTCACTACTCACTGTCAATTCTGGGTCGGATTAGGACAATCTTCAAGATTTGTGTTGCCCAGATCGACATTCTTGAAACCATGACGCCACTTCAATTTAACTCCTTCCGAGATCGTCTTGGTGCTTCAAGCGGGTTTCAATCAGCGCAATTCAGGCAAATTGAGGCAATTCTTGGCCGACGTGATCTGAATGCGGCAGCACACTTATTGCCTGCCGACAAAAAGCGTGTCGAAGATCTGATGAAGTTGCCGTCATTTTGGGACAGTACACTCAGGTATATAGACCGTAGGGGTTTTAGAATCGCGAAAGAAATCCTGAATCGCGACTTTACGTTGCCTTATGAGGAAAATGAGGGCGTGCAAGAAGTTCTGCTGAATCTTCATCGAAACGATCCTGAGGCATTACTAATCTGTGAAAGTCTGATGGACATCGATGAAGGATTGCAGGAATGGCGTTATCGCCATGTGAAAATGGTAGAGCGAACAATTGGACACAAAAGTGGAACTGGTGGTTCAAGTGGCGCGGCTTATCTTGCTGCCACCCTGTTTCGTCCAATTTTTCCAGATCTATGGCAGATAAGAAGTAAGTTCTAGATTACGACACACTGACCTGCCGCCCCTTACTTCGTCATAATCTCGACAGCCTCACAAAATCACCAGTTAGGCCTAGATCTCGGGTTCTTATGTGCCTAAAGCACCCATTAGTCGGACACCCTGCTGGGAGATCCCTCCTCGTCCCGTATGCTCAGCGATGTATCAGTGACGCTGATACTGCGGTACCCGTTGTGTGTTTCACTTAGCGGGTGCTTCACCTGCTACAGATAAAGGAAATACGCATGACCGTTGGAACCGTAAAGTGGTTCAACAATGAAAAAGGCTTCGGCTTCATCACTCCTGATGATGGCGGCGCCGATGTCTTTGTTCACTACCGATCAATTGAAGGAAACGGCTACCGTTCACTTCAAGAGAATCAACGCGTTGAGTTCGAGATCACCCAAGGCGAAAAGGGCCCACAGGCCTCGAACGTCCACGCGATCTAGTCTTAGACGTAATTCAAAACCCCGCCTCAATTGAGGCGGGGTTTTGTTTTTAATTTGGTAGAGCGGCAAGTGCCATTTCGAGCGTGGTACTTGGGTGGAGAAAAACTAACCTACCTACCCTTTTTCCTTCCCAGGAAGTTGGCGCAACAAATGCAATTTGATTTCGCAGTAATTCATCTGCCCAGTTTTGATAATCTGCTGCAGTCCAACCGATCTTTTCAAACAAAATAATAGGAAGCTTTGAGTCATTCAGAATGATCAAATCGTTTCGTAATCTAATCTCATCCCTGACTTGATTCGCGAGATCTATGCTCGCATTTATTGCAATTTCATAATTGTTTATGCCATAAGTAACCAATGAAAACCATAAGGCTAAGCCTCTAGCCCTACGAGTTAAATGATTTGCGTAATCCGATGGATTAAATTCATCTTGATCTTGCAAGACATCTAAATAGCCTGCTTTTTGGGTATGTACCAATTTTGCTAACGTAGGGTTTCGATAAATTACGG
>JBJOHY010000134.1:0-4954 GCA_046047475.1 Actinomycetota bacterium
TTTCTTGGCCGAGTTCTGGGTGAAAACTAGAAGCCATAGCCCGGCCAGAGCGCACCAGAACTGGGGTTTGCTCCCCTGTGCGAGTTAAGGCTGCCAACACCTCGACCTGATTGCCGATTCGTTCAATTTTAGGAGCACGAATGAAAACGCCATGAAGTTCCGGAAATACCGTGCTCTCCAACTGAGTCTCGAAGGAATCAACTTGTCGCCCAAAACCATTTCTTCTAACTGACATATCAATTGCGCCAAACGCAATCTGGTCTAATCTGCCATCCAGAATTTCACTTGCCAGCAAAATCATTCCAGCGCAGGAGCCATAAACAAACATTCCTTCAGCGAGCTTTGTTGCTATCGCTCTATCAAGTCCAGTGGATTTGGCTAATAGCGACATAGTGGTTGATTCGCCACCCGGGATTATTAACGCATCAATTTCTTGCAATGCTTCAACTGAACGAATCTCAGTTGCCGTTACGCCCAACTTTGCTAATGCTTGTATGTGCTCGCGGAAATCGCCTTGCAGCGCTAATACGCCAAAGTTCATAACTACCAACCACGCGTTGCGTACTTCTCCGATTCAGGCAACGTGTCGATGTTAATACCAACCATCGCTTCACCCAAGCCACGCGATACATCACCAATCTTTTTTGCGTCCTGATAATGCAAAGTTGCCTGGACGATGGCTGCAGCTCGTTTGGCTGGATCGCCGCTCTTAAAGATACCCGAGCCAACAAAAACACCCTCAGCTCCAAGTTGCATCATCAATGCGGCATCAGCTGGAGTTGCAATCCCGCCAGCAGTGAAAAGAACTACCGGAAGTTTTCCAGTTCGAGCAACTTCAGCAACAAGTTCATATGGAGCTTGGAGGTTTTTTGCGGCTGTGAACAACTCTTCTTTGCTCATCACGGTAAGTCGGCGAATATCGCCAAGAATCTGACGCATGTGTCGAGTTGCCTCGACAACATTGCCGGTGCCAGCTTCACCTTTTGATCGAATCATGGCTGCGCCTTCAGTTATCCGCCGTAGCGCTTCCCCTAAATTCGTTGCACCGCAAACAAAAGGCACCGTGAACTTCCATTTGTCAATGTGATTGGCTTCATCTGCCGGGGTTAGTACTTCAGATTCATCAATGTAATCAACACCTAAAGATTCCAAAACTTGTGCTTCAACAAAGTGTCCAATTCGAGCTTTTGCCATTACCGGAATTGATACCGAATTAATAATTCCTTCAATCATGTCTGGATCAGACATGCGCGCTACGCCACCTTGCGCACGGATATCGGCAGGTACCCGTTCTAGTGCCATGACTGCTACTGCTCCGGCATCTTCGGCAATCTTTGCCTGTTCTGGTGTGACCACATCCATGATCACGCCACCTTTGAGCATCTCGGCCATGCCGCGCTTTACTAGCGGCGTTCCCTTTACAGTCTCAGACATTAAGCACCCTTCAATTAGGGCGTAATGTTACGCGACGGGGCGAGAACCGCCAGCGCAGTCCTCGCCCCGAACAATGTTTTACGCGATCTACCAGGTCGGCAGAGTTGGCAACGGCGGAATCTCTACCGGTGCTGAAGCCGCAGGCTTTGTCGCCTTTGGTTTTGCTGCTGCAGACTTCTTTACCGTCTTCTTAGGCTTGGCAGCTTTTTTCTTGGTTTTCTTTGCCGACTTCTTTGGTTTGGCGGCTTTCTTTGCGGTTTTTTTGGCCGCCTTTTTCTTTGCTGCCTTCTTTACTTTCTTTTTGGCAACCTTTTTGGCTTTCTTTTTTGGTGCCTTCCGAACAGCTTTCTTAGCAGTCTTCTTTGTAGATTTCTTTACTGCTTTTTTAGTTGAACGCTTCTTAGTTGCTTTTTTTGCAACGCGCTTCTTGGTAGCCTTCTTTGCGGCCACATTTCCTCCCCGAATTAGGCGTCACGTCTGACGCACATCGCATATTTTGAACTATCTCTAACTACTTTGGCAATCTGAAATTGCTACTGAATTGTCAACGCAGAATCATCAAAATCAACATATTTTGGCGCTGTTGCACGGCCAGCTAGCCGAAGCCATCTTGAGATTCGCCAACTTCGCAAATACAAAGTTGCTCTAACCGCTTCGTTATACATCCGTCTGGCGTCCTGCAATCTAAGTTGAGTGCGATCTAAGGAAATTGATATTGGCTCCAATTGCATAACCCTAGTTAACTCAGATTCTGCCAGTAGGTGACTTGGTGAGAAAAGTTTAGTTTCGGCTGCTTTCTTAGCCGTCAACGCTGCTAGCCGAACTTCATCATTCGATGAGGCCAAGGCGGCTTCATAACGCTCATTGCATCGACGCCACAACGTGGTTCGCGCGCTACTTACTCTTCGGTGCAATTTATCTAATCGGCCGGCAACTTGAGATGAAAAAATCAAAATAATTATCAATGAAATAAGTAGCCAGGTCCAGAATGTCATCCGATCCCCTGCAGTTGTCTTCCCCAGCGGCCAATGAATAGATGAGACAAGTCCTCCCGGACTCGCTCTCCCGCCAACCGGGCTGAGTCATAGCAATCTAAAATTCGATCAGTAACTAATTCCCAGTCATACCGCCAAACTAATTGCGACGCATAATTTACGTACTTCTTTAGTTGAGCCGGGTTTGAAATAGCTTGGGCTAACGCAGCTGCTATTCCGGTAACCGAAGGATCAAAAAGAATTCCTGCTTTACCCTCAGCTAGTACTAATCGAAATGCTTCAATGTTGGATGCGGCGATAGGTGCCCCGGCAGACATTGCTTCAGTCAGGATTATTCCAAAGGATTCGCCCGACAGATTTGGCGCAACAAACAAATTTGTGCCACGAAGTAATTGTGCTTTGGTTAAGTCGTCGACTGGACCAAGATGCTTGATCGCTTGTTTTGCATCAGCACTTAGATTCTCATACTCAGCTGGAAGATCACCCATTCCCACAATTACTAACTTAAGGTCATACCCAGCTGACCGGGCGGACTCAAATCCAGCAAGCAACTCAACTAAACCTTTACGCTCATCTTCCAGTCTTCCGATGAACAATACTTGGAAATCAGATTCTGGAAATGCCCGCTTTGGCGTCGCCGACTGAAAATACGAAACATCAATTCCGTTAGGAATGATCAAGGCATCACCACCAACACTTTCGAGCACGCTGCGCCTTGCCAGCTCGCTTACTGCAACACGTACGGTGCATCTTTCTAAAACCGAGTTTGCCAAAAATCTTCCGCTCTTTACAGCAACTGAATACTCATAGGCAGCATGCTGAGTTGCCACAATCGGACCACTTGCAGTCCACGCCACAATTGGCGAGATACTCAAACTAAGAGGCTCGTGGATGTGCAACACGTCGAAATCATTTTCTCGCAACCACATTTGAGCGCGGCGAAATGCAACTGGATCGAATTTAACTCTTGAGATGGATCCATTGAATGGAACTGGTACGGCATCGCCTGCAGAAAACACTTCAGTTGAATCATCATCGGTTGTCGGGGCAAAGATAGAAACCTGATGCCCCAGTTCACGCAATCTTTCAGATAAGCCAATTACGTGAGACTTGACCCCACCTGGAACATTCCAGTCATATGGACAAACCATGCCGATGTTCAGTAAGTCACGCATGGACTCTCCACAACCGTTGCAGCACATGCCAATCTGTTGGATGTGATTGCACATATTTAGTGAATCGATCTGCCATCTCTTGGGTTGCCTGTCTAATTGCCGCGTCTCGACTTAGGTTCATATCAAAGAAAATTGGTTCGTCAATGTATCCGCCGAGGCCTGAAGGTGTATTAAATAAGCAAGCCGTGGCCAGGACAGAGTTAGTGGCATATGCCAATGAAGCGGGCCCAGCTGGCATTGTGCAAGTCTCACCGCAAAATTGAACCTCTATGCCGCTAGATGACATATCTCGATCCGCGACCAAAGCCACCAATTTTCCTGCTTCTAGAGCTTGCTTAAGCGCTGGAACAGTTGCTCGATCTTTTGCTGGGTATGCAACTAACCCGATTGATTTTCGATATTTCAAGAATGCTTCAAACAATTTGGTTGGCTTTAGTCGCTCGGCAACCGTGATTACTTCTCCGGCCTGCATGGCAAACCAGCGCCCGGCGAGATCCCAATTTGCTAGATGAGCTACCGCAACAACCACGCCTTGACCATGCTTTATTGGCTCTAACAAACGTTCTGGGTTCTTAATATCAACTAACTCATTAACTTTTGAATCACTGTAACTTGGCAGCTGAAAAGCTTCTGCCCAGTATCTCCCATAAGAAACTAAACCTGCCTTAACGAGAACTTCAAGTTCTTCGCCTGATTTATTCGTAACAATCTCAAGGTTCTTTCGCAATTGTTCAACTAGTTTTCCACCCCGGCGATATGCAATGATGCCAAGCCAAGCGAAAATTCTGCGAGCTAAACCAATAGGTAGAAATCGAACAATGCGCCAGGCAATCCAGTAAGCGGCAGTAGTCATAGTTTTGAAAACCGGTGAGCGAATTGAAGGCGTTGGATTACGGTTATCACTGTCACCACGCACAAAACGATAATTGAGATATCAAGGGCCAGGTTCCAGCCCAAGCCAGTAAAGCCAGTACCCACCAATAACAAGATGATTCGTTCTGGACGTTCGGCAATTCCAACTTTCATTGGCATCTGAAGACTTTCTGCTTTGGCACGGATATATGAGATGAATTGAGCAGCAAAGCCAGCAATAATGGCTGGAACAATCAACGTCGAATCTATGTTTGCAAAATAAAGGACTAATGATCCAAACAAAGCGGCATCAGATACTCGATCTAATGTACTGTCCAAGAAAGCGCCCATTGGGTTGGGCTTGCCAGAAAGCCGCGCCATGGTGCCGTCAATCAAATCCGAGAAAATAAATAACAGAATAACTAACGTGCCAAGAAAAAACTCACCCTTAGGAAAAAACCAGATAGCCGATAGCGAAATTCCTATGGTTCCAATAAT
>JBJOHY010000135.1:0-11492 GCA_046047475.1 Actinomycetota bacterium
GCGTTCACTTTGGTAGCGATTTCCGCCACGCAACCAGGACTGATTGTGGGTGCTCGCCGAAATTCCCCATTAGTGGTTGGTTTGGGAGAAGGCGAGAACTTCTTAGCATCTGATGTTTCAGCATTTATCTCCTATACCAAGTCAGCACTAGAGCTTGGTCAAGATCAAGTTGTGGAGATCACCAAAGATAGCGTTAAAGTAACTGATTTTTCTGGCAATATAGTTGAACCTAAACCCTTTACAGTCACTTGGGATGCAGCCGCTGCTGAAAAAGGTGGCTATGAGCTGTTCATGCTAAAAGAAATAGCTGATCAGCCAAAAGCAATTTCAGATACTTTGCTTAGCCGAATCCAAAACAATCAAATAGAGCTTTCAGAGCTCATCGAAATTGAGTCTAAACTTAAGTCAATCGACAATATTTTGATACTAGCGTGCGGCACTGCGCTGCATGCTGGCTTGATTGCCAAGTATGCGTTAGAGCAATGGACAAAGTTGCCAACCCAGGTGGAGTTTGCCAGTGAATTTAGATATCGCGAACCGGTGATTGCCCCAAACACGCTTTGTATTGCCATCTCTCAATCTGGTGAAACCATGGACACTTTGATGGCGCTTCGTTATGCCAAAGCTGGTGGTGCAACTGTGCTTGCAATTTGCAATACCCAAGGTGCAACGATTGCACGTGAATCAGATGCGGTGATTTATACCCACGCGGGACCAGAAGTTGCAGTTGCTTCAACGAAAGCATTCCTAACTCAGATAGTGGCTCTTTATTTGGTTGGTTGGCAACTAGCTACTTGGCATGGCACCAAAAACTCAACTGAGATCTCTGATTTCACTGCAGAGTTAGCATCTTTGCCTGCTGCCGTGGATTTAGTGCTAGACACGGTGGAAGATGTCCGAAAACTTGCCCGAGAGTTAGCGACAAAGAGCAGCGTGCTGTTTATTGGTCGTGGCGTTGGCTACGGTGTGGCTCTTGAAGGTGCGTTAAAGCTAAAAGAGTTGGCATATATGCATGCTGAAGCATTTCCAGCCGGCGAACTTAAGCATGGCCCAATTGCGCTGATTGAATCGGGATTGCTCATGATGGTGGTTGTTCCGTCACCAACCAAGCAGCCAGTGCTGCATGAAAAAATTGTTTCAAATATTCAAGAAGTTAGGGCACGAGGCGGCTTAATCCTCGCAATTGCGGTAGAAGATGATGAATTAATTGATGAGTTTGCAAACTTTGTAATTCGCGTTCCGCATCTTGATCCACTATTACAACCCATCGTAAGTGTGGTGCCGTTGCAGGTTTTTGCTTGCGAGATGGCAACTGCGAGAGGCCATGATGTTGATCAACCTCGCAATTTAGCCAAATCAGTGACGGTGGAATGATGATCATTTCAGTTGGTACTGACGTGGTAAGCATTGCTAGGTTCAAGCAAGCAATTTCGCGCACCGATGGTTTTTTGACTCGGGTGTTTACCCCGGCAGAACTGAATCTTGCGGATGGACAGCCCAGAGCTCCGATTTCATTAGCTGGAATTTTTGCGGCAAAGGAATCTATCGCTAAAGCGTTAGGTGCACCAAAGGGATTAAGTTGGCAAGACTGTCAGATTGAATATCTAGAAAATGGCAAACCAACGATTAGCGTAACTGGCCGAATCTTGGAGATCGCATCATCGCTAGGAATTAAGTCATGGCATCTGTCAATCTCACATGATGCGGAATTAGCAATCGCATTTGTTGTGGCGGAGGGCTAATGGAAACTGCAGCGGCATACATAAATTCAAAGTCATTAGTCGATAACTATCAATATCTGCGTCGCGCTAGCGGGACAGATGTGATGGGGGTGCTCAAAGCCAATGCTTATGGGCATGGTGCAGTTGGGGTGGCGAGAATTTTGCGCCGAGCTGGGATGAACTGGTTTGGTGTGGCAACTATTGCTGAAGCGATTGAGCTGCGAGAAGCTGGTGACACAGGAAGGATTCTGGCTTGGCTGTATCAAGTTGATCCAAAATTGATTGGGCTAGCTGTTGAGCATAAAATCGATCTTGGCATTTTTGATGCCAGCCAGTTGAAACCAATCTCATTAATCGTTGGACCAGAACGCAGCCTAAATGTGCATCTTCATCTCGACACTGGCATGTCCCGTGGTGGCATCACACCAACTGATGCCTTAACTGCTGCTGCAGTCATAGCTGCAGAAGGTAATTTGAATTTAGTTGGTTGCTTCACTCATTTAGTCAGTTCAGAATATGTAGATCAACCGATAGTAAAGCATCAACTAGAAACTTTTCGCGAAATAATGAAAGACTTCAAAGCTGCTGGCTTAACTGAAGTGTTGTTTCATATTGCTAACTCTGGTGGCGCAATCAACTATGAGGTATCAGACTTTGATTTTGTTCGATCTGGAATCTCACTATATGGCATTGATCCAGCGGATAGACCCAACCCAGATTTAGCACCAGTTATGCGACTGGTTGCCCCAGTAATTCAACTTAAAACGTTGACCGAAACCACCGGCATAGGTTATGGCCATACCTATGTGACTAAGTCATTCCAACGAGTTGCCTTGGTGCCTATTGGCTATGCCGATGGCATACCACGTACCGCATCAGGAAAACTTGCGGTGCAATTAAATGGCAGTATGCGCGACGTGTTAGGCACTATCAGTATGGATCAGATTGTGGTTGCTGCTGAAAAAACAGATTCATTGGGTGATGAAGTGACAATCTTTGGTGATCCCAAATTTGGCTATCCGAGCGTCATCGATTTAGCGGTGGCTGCCGGGACTATTTCATATGAAGTTTTAGTGCGAATTGGCGATCGAGTTGAACGCATCTATGTTTGAGCGACGGTTGATTCAAACTGATGAGCAGATGGTCAACTTAGGAAAGCAGTTGGCAAAAAATCTGCTACCAGGAGATCTGATGGTGCTAGATGGACCAGTAGGTGCTGGCAAGACCACGCTAACTAAAGGTATTGGGTTAGGTCTTGGCATTACCGAACCAATCACCTCACCTACGTTTGTGATTTCGCGAGTTCATCATGGTCCAACAGGCATAGATTTAGTTCATGTTGATGCTTATCGATTGGGTAGCATCACCGAGGTTGACTCGTTAGATCTGGAAACCTCACTGGATGATTCCATAACTGTAGTGGAGTGGGGAGCTGGCTTAATTAGTGGATTGACTGACGACAACTGGTTGATTGAGATTGCGCGCGATCTAGAGCCAGAAACTGATATGCGTGAAGTGAAAATAACCGCGCCAAAAAATAGAGAATTGAAGCTTTGATGTTGGCGTTAGCAATAGATACTGCAACTACCTCACTTAGTGCTGCACTAGTTACCGAAAGTCAAGTATTGGCGAGTATCAGTGAATCAGCAGATCGATCGCATGCCGAACGGCTACCAGTATTGGTTAATGAGTTGCTTGCGAAGGTTGGCGTCGCCAGATCTGAAATTAACCTAGTTACGGTCGGGGTCGGGCCTGGTGCTTACACCGGACTTCGGGTCGGTTTGATGTTTGGCATAGCTTTCGCCAAAGCAGTAAATATTGATGTTGTCGGCATCTGCACTCATGACGCGATTGCGCCAGCTGGATTTACTGGCTTTGTGGCAACTGATGCTAAACGAAAAGAGATTTATGTTTCGCATTACCAATCAGGTAATCGAATTACTGGTCCATTAGTAGTAAAACCGGCTGAGTTTGATTTTGCCAACCAAGTTGTAATTGGCGATGCCGTTGTTGCCCATCCAACTGCGTTTATCAACGGCAAAAATACTGCGATAGATGCGGGCGCTTTGGGTCAAAAAGCAATTACTGCCTTCTTGAGCGGCGATCGGCCAGCTCAAATCGAACCGCAGTTAGGCCATGCCAACAGTGATGGTGCTGGCGCGATTCCAATCGGGGTTGGTTTGCTGTTGCCGCCGTTGCCGCTTTATCTACGCCGCCCTGACGTCATGGAACCAAAATGAGCTCAGAACTTCGCGATTTGACGATTGAAGACCTGGACCAGATTTTGTTAATTGAACAAGATCTGTTTGGGGTAACAGCATGGAGTCGAGAACTATTTTTGGATGAAATTTCCAGACTGGGTAGTTCTCGATGGTACAAAGTCTTGTGGGAGAGCGATCGAATAATTGGTTATGTTGGCATGGCAATTACTGGTAGCAGCGCCGATATTCAGACTATTGCCGTGATTTCGGAAAAGCAGCGAGCAGGTCATGGCGCGCAGCTGCTTGAGCTCGCTTTGGCGAAAGCCAAAGAACTAGGGGTTACGCAGATCTTTTTGGAAGTCGCTGTTGAAAATGAAGCGGCAATCAAGTTATACCAACGATTTGGTTTTGAACAAATCTCGATTCGACCAAATTATTACGGTGCTGGACGAAATGCTTATGTCATGATGCGACCAATTGGAGCCAGATGAGCCAGCCAATTGTGTTAGGTATTGAAACTTCATGTGATGAAACCGGGATCGGCATTGTTCGAGGAACTGAGCTTCTTGCTGATGCGCTAGCGTCAAGTGTTAGTGAACATGCTCGATTTGGTGGGGTAGTCCCAGAGATAGCCTCGCGAGCACATCTCGAAGCGATGTTTCCAACTATTGAGCGAGCATTAACTGAAGCAAACTTAAAGCTAACTGATATTGACGCGATAGCAGTTACTCGAAACCCAGGCCTAATTGGCGCACTACTAGTTGGAGTTGCGGCAGCTGAAGGACTTGCAACTGGTCTTGGTATTGAGATTCATCATGTTGATCACTTGGATGCGCATATTGCAGTTGATGCTTTGCATCATGGTGAGTTGAGTGAGACAACGATTGCCTTATTAGTTTCCGGCGGCCACTCATCGCTGCTACAAGTAGACGACATCACACTTGGTGCAACCGTGCTTGGACAATCTATTGATGATGCTGCTGGCGAAGCGTTCGATAAAGTGGCAAGACTTTTGGGCTTACCGTTTCCGGGTGGGCCAGAGATAGATAAAAGTGCGTCGAGCGGAAATTCAATTGCAATTAAATTTCCACGCGGTCTAACTGCAGCTCATGACTTGGTAGATCATAAATTTGATTTCTCATTCTCTGGACTTAAAACGGCAGTAGCGCGATGGATCGAAGCTGCAACACGTGCTGGCGATCAGATCTCAATTCCAGATGTAGCAGCATCATTCCAGGAGGCCGTGGTTGACGTGCTGACCCAAAAGGCTGTTGCAGCCGCAAAAGAAACTGGCGCAGGGACTCTGCTGATCGCAGGTGGGGTTGCGGCAAACTCCCGACTTAGAGCGATGGCTGAACTTCGGACTGAGGCAGCTGGGCTGAACCTTCGGATCCCGCCACCCCGGCTCTGCACTGATAACGGGGCAATGGTGGCGGCGCTAGGGGCACTTCGGCTGCGGGCAGGCCGCCCGGCTACCAGGGTGAATTAGCACTCCATTTGACGGAGTGCTAACTGCTATCTACGCTTGGCTTTAGCACTCGCCTCCTGTGGGTGCTAAGTCCCTGTCCACATACGACTAATCGGAGGAAGACCGTGTCGGTCAGCATCCGTCCCTTAGAGGACCGAATCTTGGTTCAGCCACTAGAAGCTGAACAAACAACTGCCAGTGGTTTGGTTATTCCAGACACAGCAAAAGAAAAGCCACAAGAAGGCAAAGTGGTAGCGGTAGGCCCAGGTCGCTTTGACGACGAGGGCGAGAAGCGCATTCCAGTTGACGTTAAAGTCAATGACATTGTGATCTTCTCAAAGTATGGCGGCACTGAAGTGAATCATGGTGGCGAAACTTATTTGCTGCTCTCGGCTCGCGACGTGCTCGCAGTACTAGAAAAATAATTTAGTTTCACCAACTAGTGCCACTTGGGTGGCACTAGTTGGTTATTAATGCAAGTGAAGGAAATTCATGTCTAAGATTTTGAAGTTCGACGAAGATGCTCGCCGTGCCCTGGAGCGTGGCGTGAATGCGCTCGCCGATGCGGTGAAGATAACGATTGGCCCAAAGGGTCGAAATGTTGTGATTGACAAAAAGTGGGGTGCGCCAACAATTACTAATGATGGCGTGACGATTGCTAAAGAAGTTGAGTTGAAGGATCCGTTTGAAAATCTAGGCGTTCAACTTGCAAAAGAAGTTGCGACTAAAACAAACGATCTTGCCGGCGACGGCACAACAACTGCAACGGTTTTAGCGCAAGCGCTAGTTCGCGAAGGATTGAAACTAGTTGCCGCCGGTAGTGCACCAACTGCTGTTAAGCGCGGAATAGATCAGGCAGTTGAAGCGGTTACTGACGAGCTGAGCAAAGTTGCTCGACCAGTTGCTGACAAGAATGAGATTGCAAACGTAGCGACCATCTCAGCGCAGGATCGCGCCATTGGTGAATTGATTGCTGAAGCATTCGACAAGGTAGGCAAAGACGGTGTGATCACAGTTGAAGAGTCCAGCACTACTGAGTTGGAGTTGGACTTCACTGAGGGCATGCAGTTCGATAAGGGTTATATCTCGCCATACTTTGTGACTGATCAAGAAGCCATGGAAGCGGTGCTGGAAGACCCATACATTCTTTTAGTGCAAAGCAAGATCTCCTCAGTTGCTGAGATTTTGCCAGTGCTGGAGAAAGTGGTTCAGGCCGGCAAGCAGCTATTGATCATTGCTGAAGATGTTGAAGGTGAAGCGCTTTCAACCTTGGTAGTTAATCGGATTCGTGGCACCTTTACTTCGGTTTCAGTAAAGGCACCAGCATTTGGTGATCGTCGTAAAGCGATTTTGCAAGATATTGCAGTGCTAACTGGTGCGACGGTTATCTCAACTGACATTGGTCTAAAGCTTGATCAAGCAGATCTTTCTTTGCTCGGCACTGCAAAGCGAGTAGTGGTTTCTAAAGACAACACCACAATTGTTAGCGGTGGCGGCGATGCGCAAGCAGTGAAAGATCGAATTGCTCAGATCCGAAATGAGATTGATAACTCAGATTCAGATTGGGATCGAGAAAAACTACAGGAGCGGTTAGCCAAACTTTCTGGTGGCGTTGGTGTAATTCGCGTTGGCGGTCACACTGAAGTTGAGCTAAAGGAAAAGAAGCACCGTGTCGAGGATGCGGTTAGCGCAACTCGTGCTGCAATTGATGAAGGCATTGTTGCTGGCGGTGGCTCTGCCATTATTCACGCAGCAAAGGTGCTAGAAAATGATCTTGGCTTAGAAGGAGATCTGAAAGCTGGGGTTTCTGCAGTTCGTAAAGCAGTTAATGAACCACTTCGTTGGATTGCTGAGAATGCGGGACTAGAAGGTTATGTGGTCTGTGCCAAAGTTGCCGATCAAAAGGTCGGCCATGGCTTTAATGCGGCAACAGGTGAATACGAAGACCTAATTGCTCGCGGCGTAATTGATCCAGTCAAAGTAACTAAGTCGGCGTTAGTCAATGCCGCATCAATTGCGTCAATGCTGCTAACCACTGAAGTATTAGTAGTTGAAAAGCCAGCTGAAGAAGAAGAGCCAGCAGCAGCTGGTCATTCCCATCATGGCCACAGCCATTAATTAATTAATTAAAGTAAAAGGGCCCGGCTTGCCGGGCCCTTTTCATTGGGAGAGTCAGTGTGATTAACACACTGTTGTCAGCGGCCGATGAAACGTGGGGGCAGGCCGCTGAAAATCTGGGTTAGCCAGCTACTAGTTCGTAGCCGCTCTTCTGGTTGAGATAAATCGCTTCACGCTCTTCTTCAGTAAGTCCGCCCCATACGCCGTATGGTTCGCGAACTGAAAGTGCGTGTGCGGCACACTGCTTAATCACTGGGCAGGTGGCGCAGATTGCTTTTGCTGCGTTGTCCCGAGCGACCCGGGTAGGTCCTCGTTCACCCTCTGGGTGGAAGAAAATCTCTGGATCTTCTCCTCGGCATGCTGCATGGAGCTGCCAGTCCCAAAGGTCGGCGTTAGGTCCAGGAAGTCTGGTGATGTCTGCCATGGCGCTCCTTTCAATGAGCTAAGGCTAAAAGTTGTTCATAAGTTAGTCAAGTTCCACAGGTGAACAATTTATGAATTTGCCTGAGACCTTCCTCACAGCCTCAGCGTGCAGGATTTCCAATTAGTCGGACAATTGCGGCATGAACAACTTTGAGGGTGAACAAGTTTCATCGGAAGCATATGTT
The DNA here is from genome assembly GCA_046047475.1 of Actinomycetota bacterium. Lineage (GTDB taxonomy): Bacteria > Actinomycetota > Actinomycetes > S36-B12 > UBA5976 > AcAMD-5. The sequence goes on from JBJOHY010000135.1 coordinate 8,117, forward strand.
GAGGTGACTTATGCCCTCACAGTTGCCGCGGTAGCTCGCCGGCTTGGTGTGGCTCCGGCCACCCTGCGAACTTGGGATCGTCGCTACGGCATCACCCCAAGTGATCGCACCTCAGGCGGACACCGCCGATACACCCCAGAAGATGTCGCCTTGCTAGATCGAATGCGTCGACTGGTGATTTTGGGTCTGCCACCCGCCGAAGCTGCGCGGCTAGCCCACACAGGCGCCGATCCGTTGGGGATTCAACAAGATATCTCAGCTCCGGCCGGTGGTGGCAATGTTGTTGCGCTACCTGGTGCCACCGCAACTGCCCGGGGCTTGGCTCGTGCGGCAACCGCACTTGATTCAGCAGCTATGACGCAGATTGTTTCTGAAGCAATCAGTGAGCGTGGTGTTATCTGGACTTGGGAGCAAGTAGTTTCGCCAGTATTGATCAGTTTAGGTAAGCGCTGGGAAACTACTGGTGATGGTATTGAGATCGAGCATCTTTTAACTGATGCGTTAATTACATCTTTTAAGGGTGTGATAAATCGACTGCAGCATCCGATTAATCCGCGAGCAATTTTGCTTGCTTGTGCGCCAGATGAACTGCACTCGCTGCCAACGTTTGTTCTGGCTGCAGCACTTGCCGAACGTCGAATCGCAGCCAAGACACTAGGTCCACGGGTACCAACTAGTGCGCTGGTAAGTGCCGTGAAAAAAACTGGGCCAGCTGCAGTTCTCGTCTGGGCCCAGATGACTAATACGGGTAATCCACAGGTATTAACTGAACTCCCAAATCTTCGACCAACTCCGCTAGTAATAGCCGCTGGGCCTGGTTGGTCATCTGATCTACCAGCAGATGTGGTGCGAAGTCGCAACATGTCTGATGCCTTAAACCGAATCAGTGAGGCAGCGGGTTTGTAAATATGTTGCTTTTAAGCAACTAAGTAATTAAATTCAGCCGCCTCCATTCAACCAAGGAGGGTAGATTTATGAGTCTCGAACTAGCTGTCAAAAGAGTTAACTATGGGTCAATTGCGGTATGTCACACTGATGTTAATTTGATTAATTTTTTGGCTAACAAGTTAAGCAAAACCCAAGTATTTGACCGGGTACTGAAATTTGATGAGTTAGCTGATCTACAGGCTGTCTTAAAACAAAATCCGGTCGATATTGTCTTGGTTCAAGCCAATATACGTCGTTATGATTTTGAAGTAATTCTAAAATCACTTCTAAACATGTCCCCGCACACCAAGGTTTTTCCAATCTTTGCCCCGCAGCATCCTGGTTCAACTGCGGGGGAGGCGACGATTTGGCGTGCCCTAGAGCGAACGTTGGATCTCACACCTGATTTGATTTATGGCTTTGATGAGGGCGAAGACAATGAATATGCCATTGCGTTAAAGCGCTATCGGGAAGGAGAGCCAGTCAACAGCGCAATTCATTTAAGTCCCCGCGAGATGGAGGTGCTAATTGGGATCTGCCTGGGTAAGACTGGAGTAGAGATTGGGCAAGAGCTGTTCATTGCCCCAGATACGGTGAAATCCCATATTAAGCGCATTTATCGCAAACTTGAGGTTCGCACCCGAGCCGGTGCCTTATTGGCTGCCCATCGAAATGGGTTGTTGGATGTGTCAAAGTTATGAGCGGGTAACCTTCCCTCCTGAGCAGCGTTTGGGAGAAGAACTTGGGAAGAACCAACCCTGATCCAAGCAAGGTAATCGCAGAGAAGGTTGCCCTGGAAGGGCTGACTTACGACGATGTTCTAGTGCTGCCAGATGCTTCAAATGTGGTGCCAAGTGAGGTTGATACTGCAACCAAACTTAGTAGAAATATCACCCTCACGATCCCGCTAGTTTCATCTGCGATGGATACCGTTACTGAAGCGCGGATGGCAATCGCAATTGCCCGCCAGGGTGGCGTTGGCGTGCTACATCGGAATTTAGCAATTGCAGATCAGGTAGCAGAATTAGATTTAGTTAAGCGCAGTGAATCTGGCATGGTTAGCAATCCCGTTACTTGTACGCCAGACATGTCGATTCGTGAAGTTGATGCACTATGTGGCAGATACCGAATCTCCGGCTTACCAGTTGTTAATGCCGCGGGTGTGCTGCAAGGAATTATTACTAATCGCGATATGCGGTTTGAAACTAACCTAGACAAAAAAGTTAGTGAATTAATGACACCGATGCCGCTAGTAACTGCGAAGGTCGGTATTGGCTCAGATGAAGCATTAGAAATTTTGCGCAAGCACAAAGTTGAAAAACTGCCAATCGTTGATGGCAACGGAAAGCTTGCTGGCTTGATTACCGTTAAAGACTTCATCAAAAAAGACAAATATCCAAATGCAACAAAAGATTCAGCACAGCGACTAATCGTTGGCGCTGCCGTTGGCGTTGGTGCCGATGCTTACGATCGAGCTAGTGCGTTAGTCGCAGCCGGAGTTGATTTTCTAGTAGTTGACACTGCCCATGGCCATTCCCAAGCGGTAATTGATACGGTGAAACAATTCAAACAAAAATTCCAGGTTGATGTTATTGGTGGCAACATCGCTACTCGATCTGCCGCATTGGCTTTAATTGAAGCTGGTGCAGATGGTGTAAAAGTTGGCGTGGGACCTGGCTCGATCTGCACCACTCGAGTTGTTGCCGGTGTTGGTGTGCCACAAATCTCAGCAATCTTGGAAGTAGCTTCCGCAACGGTTCCAGCTGGTGTGCCGCTGATTGCTGATGGCGGATTGCAGTATTCCGGCGATATTGCAAAAGCGATTGTGGCCGGAGCGGACAGCGTAATGCTCGGTTCATTACTAGCAGGCTGTGAAGAATCACCTGGCGATGTAGTTATTGTTAACGGTAAGCCATATAAGCAATATCGTGGGATGGGCTCACTTGGTGCGATGCAATCTCGAGCTGAAGGTAAATCTTTTAGTAAAGATCGATACTTCCAAGATGATGTATTTAGTGACGACAAATTGGTGCCAGAGGGAATTGAAGGACAAGTGCCATATCGAGGCACTGTCGCTAGCGTGGCACATCAATTAGTTGGTGGCTTGCGCGCTGCGATGGGTTATGCCGGTAGCGCAACGATTCAAGATCTGCAAAATAACGGCCGCCTGGTTCGAATTACCGCAGCTGGTTTGCGGGAAAGTCATCCGCATGATGTACAGATCACAGTGGAAGCCCCCAACTACAGCGGCAGAGGCAACTAGTGGCTGAAATTGAAATTGGGCAAGCGAAGCGCGCCAAAGCAGCATATGACTTTGATCAGATTGCGCTAGTGCCAAGCCGTCGCACCAGAGATCCAGAGAATATTGCAACAAGTTGGAAAATTGATGCGTTTGAATTCTCTCATCCAATAATTGCCGCTCCAGTTGATTCGGTGGTTTCACCTACCA
>JBJOHY010000136.1:0-17578 GCA_046047475.1 Actinomycetota bacterium
AACTAAAATTGCTGTAGTCGCATGAGATTCAGTAAGAAATCGATCGTTTGAAAGTGGAAGCGGTTCTCGATCTAGCTTTACTATAAAGTCAATTAACTGTTGATAAGCCTGTTCTGGCGTACCAGTCAACGGACAGCTAGCACGCGCTAAACAATCAGCAATAAATCGGTTAAGCGCAACTTCAAATGCCTTAATCTGAATCATTACTTGATCAGGTTCTGGATCAGGATCAACTGCGCCATCCAACAACATCTTCCCTACTCGATCTGGAAAGAGTTGGGCATAAAGTGCACCTAGTAATGTGCCATATGACTTTCCTAGCCAATTTAGTTTTTCTTCGTTAAGCGCAGATCGCAAAATATCCATGTCACGAGCAACGTTGAGTGATCCGATATGTTGCCAAGTATCGGGGTTCTCCGTTTTACATGCTGCCGCAAAGCGATCCACCCATTCATTCCATGCGGCAATCTCAGCTTGGGTATCTGGCGTCTCATCTGCTGAAAGAAATTCTTCGGTCTCTGCATCAGTTAAACACTGGACCGGGTCCGATTTTCCAACACCTCTGGGATCAAATCCAATCAAATCAAATTTATTTCGAATTTGATTCGTTGCTGTTCTGGAACCGCCTTGGGCAAAATCAATACCTGAACCGCCTGGACCTCCTGGATTAACCAGAATCGAACCTAGTCGTTCAGTTGGTTGATCTGCCTCATCTTTAGTAACGGCGAGTTTGAATGTGCCAGCTGATAGATCTTGATAATTAATCGGAACAAAAATCTCACCACATAGATATCGGCCACATTTGCTCCAATCTATCCGCTGGTTATAGAAATCGGTCAAGGTCTCAAAATTAGTTGTATTGACTGATTGCGATGCGCCGCAACCAGATAGCGCAATGGCAGCTGCCATTAACCAGGCAAGAGTGCGCATCAGGTAGTCCGAGCTAAGTTGATTAGCAGGCTTTCCAGCACCAATAGTGGATTTGCCGAAGCCGAAATTGCAGCTCTTGATTCCTGAATGGCATCCAGTGCTCTTCTAGTCGCAGTAGGAGTTGCTCGCTTGGCAAGCCGTTCAATAGTTGAGCGAAGCTCGTCATTGATTAATTCAACTTCAACGCCTAGTTGAACGAACAACACGTCGCGATACAAACTTAATAAATCCTGCAAAGAGCGATCTAATTGATCACGAACAGCTCGAGTTCGTTTAGATTTCTGATCATCTTTGAGCTCTTTCATCGCCGAGCGTGCCAAGTACTCAACTCTGCCTTTTTTAACTCCTTCGGTGCCTGCACCAAAGGCATTTAGCAGCTCAGATTGTTCTGCTTCATCACGCTCGTCTTGTACTTCATCAACTAGTTCCAAAATGCTGTCATACAACAACTGTGCTTGAACAAAACAAGCTGGCAAACTATCTAGCTGTAATGGAATTTTCAAAGTTTGCTCGCGTCGCTCTCGAGCTTGCGTGTTAGTTGCCAAAGCTTTAGCGACCCCAACATGTCCCAACGCGGCTTTAGCAACAAAGTTTGCTAGCTCCGGTTCTATTCCATTTCTGGTAACTAGAAGTTGAGCTACTTGATTTGTACGTGGTAGGCGCAAACCAAGATGGCGTGATCTGCTTTTAATTGTGGGTAAGACATCTTCCGCAGCTGGAGCGCACAGTAAGAAAAAGGTACGCGTTGGTGGCTCTTCAAGAATTTTTAGCAGGGCATTTGCGGCTGGCACTGTTAATCGGTCGGCATCTTCAATAACAAATATCTGCCAATTTCCAATTGATGGCTCTAAAAATGCCCGCTGAATCAAATCTCGAGTTTCTTCTACGCCAATCGTTAGTCCCGAAGGTGCAACTACCTGTACATCAGGATGGGAATTGCTCAACACCTGACTACAACTCTTACAACTTCCGCAGCCATTAGATTCGCATTGGATTGCCGCTGCAAACGCCCGTGCTGCAGTAGATCGCCCCGATCCAGGGGGTCCAGTAATTAGCCAAGTTTGGGTAAACGCGGCAGATGCCGAATTGGTTTTTGCTTTAGCAACATCAATTACCGCAAGTTTTAGTTGTTCAACAACATCCTCTTGATCAACTACTTCTTGCCAAACGGTCATATTGCTAATCTAGTCTTGACTTGTTCAAAAATAATTTGATTAATTTCCGTTGTTGATTTGGATGCGTCAACGATTAAGAATCTAGTTGGCTCTTCAGCGGCCATCGCTAAGAATGCCTTACGAACTAATTGATGAAACTCCAACGCTAGCGATTCGAGTCGATCTGGTTTTGCCACGCGACTAATACCGATAGTTGGATCAAGATCTAACACCACGGTGAGATCTGGCAATAATCCTCGGGTTGCCCAGAGCGAAAGCGCCTTAACTTCCGCAACTCCCAATTTCCGAGCATAACCTTGATATGCCACTGATGAATCTAAATATCTATCAGCGAGCACAACCTGACCTGCAGCCAGTGCTGGATCAATTACATTTGCCACGACATCTGCCCGAGCTGCAGCAAACAGCAATGCTTCAGAACGATCCGACAATTCAGCGTACTCATTTCCCAGCAAAACTTTTCTAATTGCCTCTGCCGCATCAGTGCCACCAGGCTCACGAGTGGTCACTACTGATTTACCGGATGCTATGAGTTGTTGCTGCAGCAACTCGATCTGAGTGCTCTTACCAACTCCTTCGCCGCCTTCAAACGAAATGAAAAATCCAGGCCGAGGCGAACGGATTGGTAGTTGCGGTAATGAGGCGGTCACGGGCTCAACTTTACGGCCAAAATCAGACTTGAGGGCTGGGTGTTTCCAGCTCGGTCAAATCAACCACTTCAGCCTCGGCTGAAGTCTTCGCCTTCTTCTTTGGTTTGGCAGTTGCTTTCTTAACCGACTTCTTTGCCGGCTTTGCCGATTTCTTTACTGCCTTCTTGGTGGCTTTCTTAGTTCGCTTCTTCGCCGGTCCCGCAGCTCGCCTTATTGAAAGCAGCTCAACTGCGCGCTCATGATCAATTGACTCAATCGAGTCACCACTTCGAAGCGAGGCGTTGGTGACGCCATCAGTTACATAAAGACCAAAACGTCCTTCACGCAAGGTGATTAAGGCTTCCGAGTTCGGATCAATGCCTAATTCCTTAAGTGGTGCTTTTGGCTGTGCACCACGTCTGGTCTTTGGCTGGGCATAAATTGCGAGAGCTTGTTCCAGTGTGATGGTGAAAATTTCTTCTTCACTGGTTAGTGATCGTGAATCTTTTCCACGAGTTAAGTAAGGACCGAATTTTCCATTTCGAGCTTCAATTGGTAGATCCAGCTCTGGATCAACGCCAACCGTGCGTGGTAGTGAAAGAAGCTGAATCGCTTGCTCTTCAGTGAGTGTACTTAAATCCATAGACTTGAATAGCGAAGCTGTGGGTGCTTTCTCATCCGAATCCTCTGGCATGATCTCTGTTACATATGGGCCGAATCGACCAGCTTTGGCAACCATCATTCGACCAGTTGCCGGATTAACTCCTAGCTCTCGCTCATCTGATTTTTGCTGCAGTAATCTTTCAGCAACTTCCGCCGTTAATTCATCTGGTGCCATATCTGGCGGAATTGAGCCGCGTTCTTCGCCACGTTCCACATATGGACCATAACGGCCAACTCGCACGGTGATATCTGTTCCTTCAATTGCAATGGTTGAGTTAGCGCGCGCATCAATCTCACCAGCACTTTCTAAAAGTGGGTGCAAGCCTGGAAATTCCAGATTATTATCACCAAAATAGAAACTACGTAGCACAAACAATCGATCTAGCTCACCATTTGCAATTTGATCAAGCTCTTCTTCCATTGCTGCCGTGAAGTCGTAATCAACTAATCGACCAAAGTGTCCCTCAAGCAATCTAGTTACCGCAAAGCCCAGCCAGGTAGGGACAAGTGCTTTGCCAACTCGTCGAACATATTCGCGCGCCACAATGGTTTCAATAATGGAGGCATAAGTTGAAGGTCTACCAATGCCTCGCTCTTCAAGTTCTTTAACTAGTGATGCTTCGCTATAACGCGCTGGTGGTTTAGTGCTATGCCCATCAGCAGTAAGTTCAGTTGCTGACAACTTATCGCCGACATTAAGTGGTGGCAAAACTGCAGTGTCTTCTTCGTCAGTCAGCTCTTCCTTTACCTCATCCAATGCTGCTTTAAACCCGGGCCGGGTAATTACTGTGCCTGATGCTGAGAAAACTAAACTCGCAGTGGCAGTTTTGGTTTCTAATCTCACTTGTGTGTTGAAGCCAAGTGCATCCGCCATTTGTGATGCCAAAGTTCGCCGCCAAATTAGGTCATACAGGGCAAACTCATCACCGCGAATCTCGCCTTGCAGTTCTGCCGGAGTTCGAAATACTGCCCCGGCTGGTCGAATTGCCTCGTGAGCTTCCTGAGCATTCTTTACTTTATTAGCATATTTTCGCGGTGCATCCGCCACATTCTCTGCACCGAAAATTTCTCTAGCTTGAGTTTGTGCTGCAGTGGTTGCTTGCTCTGACAAACTCGTTGAGTCAGTTCGCATATAGGTGATGTAGCCGCGCTCATATAGTCCTTGCGCAATCTGCATAGTTCGGCGAGACCCCCAACCCATTTTGCTGCTGGCAGTTCGCTGCAAGGTTGAAGTGATAAACGGCGCTGGCGGCTTAAATGTTCTTGGCTCTTCAGTAACACTTGTTACCCTAAATTCAGCACCGGCTAAATCAGAAACTAATTGGTTGGTTTCATTTTCGCTTAAGACCACCCGATCAGTTCGGTTTAGTTTTCCAGTCTCATCGAAGTCATTTCCAGCTGCTACCCGAACACCATTTAGTTCAAGCAGTTTGGCTTTAAAATTGCCGGGAGCCAAAATCGCCGAGATATCCCAATATTGTGCCGATTTAAATGCAATGCGCTCACGCTCACGCTCAACAACTAGGCGGGTAGCAACAGATTGCACTCGGCCAGCACTTGAGCCTGGTTGAACTTTTCGCCACAACACTGGGGAAACTTCATAACCATAAAGTCGATCGATAATACGTCGTGACTCCTGCGCATCAATTAGTTTGCGATCTAGATCTCTGGTGTTATTGAGTGCGCCACGGATTGCATCTTTAGTAATTTCATTAAAGACCATTCGGCGATATGGAATCTTTGGTTCTAGCGCTTCGACTAAGTGCCAAGCAATCGCTTCGCCTTCGCGATCTTCATCGGTGGCGAGCAAAAGTTCATCAGCGGACTTCAGCAGCTTTTTCAATTCGGTGATTTTTGGTTTCTTGCTGTCATCAACTTCATAAGTTGGCGCAAAATCATTATCCACATCAACCGCAAGGCCGCTGCCACGCAGATCCCGAATATGGCCGACCGAGGCTGCCACAGTGAACCCATCACCTAGGTAACCCTCAATGGTCTTGGCTTTAGCAGGTGATTCCACAATCACTAGCTTGTTGCCGCTTGCCGCCATACCTAACCTGCTCCTTATTAATAGGAAATCGCCGGATTGTGGCGGTTCAGGGGTGCCTGCTGTCAAACTCCCCTCACAACCGCCAGCGTGGCGCAAGTTAGCAATGCTTCCTCACCAACCAGCAGTCGCCTCGGTTCGAAGCCGGATTGGATAGGCGAGAAATGCGATTTTTGCCTCCGCCGTGAGGGTGACCCAGTCCTCAGCACCCTGGCAGCTAACCAAGGCAAAACCGTCCTGAGCGAGCTGAGCTGAAGCAGCATCGCAAGCCGCCGAGACCTTCGGTAATTGATAGGCAGCAGAAAGCGCAGTTAAATCAACTGCTGAATCCAATTTGTGCTTGGTAATGAGAATTCCTATCGCGGCGATCGCAACTGCAGCTATCGCTAACAAGCTGAGCAGTAAGCCGGCAATTGCGACTGAAGCTGACCCGCGCTGATTAAGCATTATTCAACCGCAACTTCTGCGGTTGCAGTTAACGCTATTGGTCGAAACCAAAAATCTATTCTTCGACTAGCTTCAATAAGAATTACCCCAGATCGGAAATCTTGAGAAATCTGAGTATGGCTTGGCGGTGTCACATTTTGGCCGCGAGCTGCAGCACGAGCAACATTGTGTGCGGTGTCAATCAAATTAAGTTGCATTAAAAAGATTCCAAGTGCGTATAGCACTGCAATTAGAACAAAACTTAAAGTTGCTAAACCAATCGCTAACTCAACGCTGACCATGCCATTATTAGTGCGGATGTGTTGCCACACCCGCTCTAACTTTAAGTTTTTTACCATGGCACAAAAACCGATAATGCTTTCTTAACTAATGTCCACAATACATCTTGCGCAGCAGCTCCAGTTAAAACTTTGAATAAGCCGCCAGCAAAACCACAAGCAGCTAACGTCCCCATCGCATACTCCGCACTAATCATTCCTAAATCATTTCCCAAATGCGCTCTAATGAATCTACTTAAGTTGATTAAAGATTTCATCTCATCCCCTAATCTTGGTTGCGGTCTGCAACTACTGAGATTTTGAAACATTTTGATGAGATTTCTAATTCAGATTTAAATCTGTTGATAATTCATGATTGTTGATTACCACAACGAGCTAATTGCTGGAACAATCATTGGCACTACGCCAAGCAAAATGAAACCAGGCAGCATCAACAGTGCGATTGGTAATGCCAAAGTTACCGAAAGCTTCTTTGCCCGACGTAATAATTCTTGCTTCCGATCAGTTCTAGTTCTAGCGGCAATTTCGGCTAATGCTTTGCCAGCACCGACACCATGATCCATGGCGCGGGCTAACGCCGATGCAATTACTTGAAACTCAGCATCAAATGCTTGCTCAAAATCCGCTCCCCATTGGATTCGATTCGCTGCTGCGGCTAATTGGGCACACAGCGCTGGTTCAACTACCTTGCTTACCGCATCAAGCGCAGCCAACACACCTAATCCAGCGTTTAGCGCGGCTGAGATTAGATCTATTGCGAGATCTAGCTCTTGTTCAATCAACCGCTGTTGTCGCTGTTGCTTTCTGGTCGGTAATTTCACTAGTAGTTTAGGTAAGAACAAATAGCAGCAAACTGCCAGAAAAATACCCAGTAGGTTTGGTAAAAAGATAATTACTACCAGCGCCAACAGCAGGCTTAGCTGGTTTGGGCTGAGCGTTGATTTCTTGAATTTAATTCGTGGTAGTGGTTTAGTAAACAGCAGCCAACTTGCTATCACACTAAAGATAACTGAGATCACAGCCGGAGCTCTTGTTCAATTCGACCAGCCAGCTGAAACATGATCCAAGTGCCAATCCCCAGCAACGAGCACCCAAGCGCCAACACAATCAACCCGATGACGGAGCTAATTAACCAAGTAATTGCTGGAATTCCAAGTGATTGGGCTAATAGCAAGGTTGCAATTGGTAGCAGCGCTAACGTAACGGCCGCACTCTTTGGTCCAGCCAGCTGGCTCTTTACCTCTGCCGAGACTGCCATCCGATCTAATTGAGCATCAAGTGCTGATTGCAAAGCTGGCGCAAGCGGCGCACCATGTGATTGCGAAACTTGCCAACAAGCAGCTAGTGCTTTAAGTAACAAACTATTTTTTTGCCGGGCAATATTGGCTAATGCATCAGTCAATTGATCAGGCGGCAGGGATAAATTGAATTCAACTAACAATACAGACTTGTGATAACCCAACGCTTCACTTGGGGTTGCGCCAGCTCGAAGTGCATCAATTATGCCGCGCATCCAATCTATTTCATCTACTTCTGCCGGCGTCGATTTAATTAGCCTAAACCGTGGATAGTTAGTGACACCAAACGCAAAGATCGAAGCCATTAATACTAGAACTGCCGAGATCATGCCGCTCGCAATTGATTAGGTTGATATTTATTGATGATCTCATATCTGCCAGTGCTCTGATTTGCGGCTGAAATTGCAGTCACAACCCTGCGGTTATTAATTCGTTTTATCTCAATTACTTTAGTAATTCCGCTGAGCAGCCAGGAGTGACTTAACTCTGCAGATAATCCAGCAAGAAAACCAAGAGCCGCAATTCTAGCTGGCACCTCTGCCGCCGAGTTTGCATGCAGTGTTGCAGCTGAGCCAGTGTGGCCGGTGTTAAGTGCTAAGAGCAAATCCAAGACTTCAGCACCTCTAATCTCACCAACCACGATTCGATCTGGCCGCATCCGTAGCATTTGTTTGATTAGATCTTGCATCGCAATCGCACCAACCCCATCGGCGGTGGCAGGTTTTGCCTCTAGTTGAACTAGATGTGGATGGGTGAGTTGTAGTTCCGTGTTTTCTTCTACCACGATCAATCGTTGATCTGATGCAATATTGCTGAGCATTGCTGCTAGCAGTGAAGTTTTCCCGGCACCAGTGCCACCAACAACTAAAAAAGATTCATTGTCGATTATTAACTGTGTTAAATCTGCCGCTGCTGCCTCAGTCAAACTGCCTTGTTCGATTAATTCGGCGAAAGTAAAGGGTTTTCGGCTCGGAATTCGAATTGAAATCTGTGGTCCATTAACTGCGATTGGTGGTAGCAGCGCATGTAGTCGATTGCCATCAGTTAACTTGGCATCCACCCAGGGATGGGCATCATCTAGCCGCCGACCAGCCTGAAGTGCTAACCGTTGCGCCAAACTTCGAACGCTTGCCGCATCACTAAATAGCTTGCCATAAAACTGTAATCCAGCAGCCGAATCAATAAATACTCTGCCATCGCCATGCACTAATACATCCGTTAAATCAGTTCGCTGCATTAATTCCTCTAGTGGACCATAACCAACTAATAGAGATCTAATGTTTTTTGCTAACGCAATTAATTCTGCCCCCGATTCCAGTGCACCGGAGATTCGAAGAGCTTGGGTGATCTCAAGTTCAGTTAGCGCGGTACCGGAATTTGCGAGTTGCGCTTTTACTTTTTCTAGCAGTATTGGATTAATCATTTAGGTGTTCCAAAATCTCACGCGAAACACTTGTCAACGCAGATCGCTTCCGCTCTCCTGGGATTACCCCATCAGCCACATCTAACATAAATCTCGGATCAGACTTGAAATGAAATAAATTACTAATATCCAGATAATCCTTGGCTTCCGCAATAGAAACTCCAGACTTTGGTAAAGATCGGAGTACTAAATTGCCAGTTACCAACTGTTGTTTTAGTTTTGCTAGCCCTAATAGATTGCAAGGTGAAATCAAGAATTCCTTAGATTTGTTTACATAAATATTTCCAGGACCCAAATCAACCACAATTAGTTTTGCTTGTTCTTGTAACATCGAAACCACACTCTGCACCAAACTAACTGGAAGTGCTGATGCCGGTTTAGTAAAACTTAATAATCGCAACCTGCCAAATGTTGGCAGACCGGCAAACAGCGCAGAAGCTGAGGGCAACCCAGCCAAATTAACCAATTGCTCCCAGTTAACACCGCTCTTCGGATCTATTCCGGCATATAGATTTAGTGCAGATCGCTGATTGTCTAGATCAATCAGCACCACTTCGCTTTGTTTTGCTCCTGTATATGCAACTGCGGTAGCCAGAACACTACTTCCAGCTGCTGCGGTAACTGATCTAAAGCTTAAGATCGGCGCTTTGAGCACCTGTTGATTGGTAAGCCAAGATTGAAACCAACTGGTCGCTTCTGGTAATTGCACTAATTGCGCTGGCGAATAATTTGCAGCAAATCGCCACAGTGAATCGGTTAATTCTTTGGTAATCAGCAAATCGGGTTTGAGATTTGGCTGATCTATCAATGCTTTTGGGTCAGCAACCAAGTATTCAGCGCCAGTAATGACTGGATATTCGTCAAGCAATCGCAGCTCTACGTTTACTGCTGCTGCGATTTGCAGCGCTAGCCCAATTAGATCAGCATCACGACTTAACAGCACAAATCCACTTTTCACTCGCTGAGCATGCGGTTACATTTACTGATTCGTTGGGTTAATTTCCCAATTGGGGATAACCTGCTGCTTGCCCACTTGCACCTTCCCAGTGAGATAAGCCAACATCTACCCATTGAAGTTAAGGGGATGCATGAGTCACGACGCCGTTGAGAACCTGCTCCATGAGAATCGCCATTTTCCGCCGACCCCACAATTTGCTGCCCAAGCCAACGCTCAGCCTGCGCTGTATGAAGAAGCTGCGGCCGATCGAATCAAATTCTGGGAGATGCAAGCTAGGCGATTGCACTGGGAAACCAGCTGGCAGCAAGCACTTGATTGGAGCGATGCGCCATTTGCTAAATGGTTTGTCGGCGGCAAATTAAACGTGGCATATAACTGTGTGGATCGACATGTGCATGCTGGTAATGGCGATCGAGTTGCGCTGTATTGGGAAGGCGAACCAGGCGACACCAAGACGATTACTTATGCCCAATTAAAAGATGAGGTATCTAAAGCAGCAAATGCACTATTGGAACTCGGAATTTCTGCTGGTGATCGAGTAGCAATTTATCTACCGATGATTCCAGAGGCCGCGATTGCGATGTTGGCGTGTGCTCGAATCGGTGCCGTGCATTCGGTAGTTTTTGGTGGCTTTTCGGCCGAAGCATTACGAAGCCGAATTGATGATGCCAGTGCAAAACTAGTAATTACTGCTGATGGTGGATATCGCCGAGGAAGTGCCTCAGCGCTAAAGCCAGCAGTTGATGAAGCAGTTGAACATTGCCCGACGATTGAGCATGTTTTGGTGGTAAAGCGAACTAATCAAGATGTAGCCTGGCATGACCGTGATGTTTGGTGGCATGAGATTGTTGATAAGCAAAGCACCGAACACAACGCAACGGCATTTGATGCCGAACACCCACTATTTATTCTTTACACCTCCGGTACTACTGGTAAACCAAAAGGAATTCTTCACACTAGCGGCGGTTACTTAACACAAGCTAGTTACACACACTTCAATGTTTTTGATCTCAAACCAGAGAAAGATGTTTATTGGTGCACCGCAGATGTTGGTTGGGTAACTGGACATTCATACATTGTGTATGGGCCAATGTCTAATGGCGCTACGCAGCTGATGTATGAAGGAACGCCAGATACACCAACTAAATCACGCTGGTGGAAATTAATCGAAAAATATAAAGTCACACAACTTTATACCGCACCAACAGCGATTAGAACTTTCATGAAGTGGGGCGATCAGTATCCAGCTGAAGCCGATTTATCAAGTTTGAGATTGTTGGGTTCAGTTGGTGAACCAATTAATCCCGAAGCTTGGATGTGGTATCGGGAAGTGATTGGTAACAACAACTGTCCGATTGTTGATACGTGGTGGCAAACTGAAACTGGTGCCATCATGATCTCACCACTTCCTGGTGTCACGGCAACTAAACCAGGATCCGCCATGATTCCACTACCGGGCATTAGCGCAAAAATAGTTGATGATGCCGGAAAAGAAGTTGGGCTTGGCCATGGTGGTTATTTAGTTCTAACTGACCCGTGGCCAAGTATGTTGCGCGGAATTTGGGGCGATGCTGAGCGTTATAAAGATACCTATTGGAGCAGATTCAGTAATCGTTATTTTGCCGGTGATGGTGCGAAGTGGGATGAAGAAGGTGCAATTTGGTTATTGGGCCGTGTTGATGATGTAATGAATGTATCTGGACATCGCATCTCTACTACTGAAGTTGAATCAGCATTAGTTTCCCATCCGGCAGTTGCCGAAGCTGCTGTTGTTGGAGCAAACGACGAAGTTACCGGTCAAGGAATTGTGGCGTTTGTAATTCTGCGAGCTGGACATGAACATGATGATGTGATCACGGAACTGAGGAACCATGTTGCTAAAGAAATCGGTCCGATTGCCAAGCCTCGGCAAGTGATGATCGTGCCGGAACTGCCCAAAACCCGCTCGGGTAAAATTATGCGTCGATTGCTTCGAGATGTGGCAGAAAATCGTGAGTTAGGCGATGTCACCACGCTGGCTGATTCAGCCGTAATGAAGCTGATTAGTGAGGGGTTGGCCGCAGGTGGCACGGAAGATTAAGTATGCCTTCCTCCTACTACGATTAGGCAAGATCTATAGGAGAGTTATGGAACACCAGGAGTCCGGCAAGCCAGTTCGCAAGAAGCTGGTGGATGCAGTTGATTCCATTGAATCAGTAATGCTGATGCAGTTGCGACTACTTGGTGCGGAACTGCGAGCATCCAGCAAAAGTGCCCTGTTCGCTGTGGTGTTCATCATCGTCGGCTCTTCAAGTCTAATTTTTGTTCTGGTCTTTGCGGTTATCACTGCTGCGTTAGCAATTGCCGAATCTGGATTGTCAATCTGGTTCGCATTTCTGATCATGACTGGCGTATTACTACTTATTGCGTTGCTTCTACTTGCATTGGGCGTTCGTGCGTTTAGCAAAATTAAGGCACCGACTCGTGCGCTTAAGTCTTGGCAAGAAACTAAAGACATCATCGCCGGCGAATAACTGATGCAGGCCGCCCATAAGGTCATCTATCAAGATGGGCCATGGCAACACCGCAAAGTTGTTGCATCCGCAAACGCATTTCATCTGGTCACAACTGGAAACCGAACCGACCCACTAATTCTGTTGCTGCATGGATTTGGACAATATTGGTATACCTGGCGAGACTATTTAGTTCCGCTTAGCGAAGCTGGCTATCGAGTCGTGGCGGTTGATTTACGTGGTTACGGCGATAGTGATAAACCACCTCGTGGTTATGACCCAAGATCAATCTCTCATGACATTGCCGCAATTATTCGAGTTCTTGGCGCATCAAGCGCAATTGTGATTGGTCACGATTGGGGTGGACTTGCTGCTTGGTCTGCTGCGAAAAATCATCCAGATCTAATTGATGCAATTGGCGTAATTAATGCGCCACATCCTGACGTATTGATTGATAACTTTATAAAAGACAAAAAAACTAGGAGTTTCTTCTGGTTATTAACGCGCATGCAGCTGCGAACCGTGGCATTTCGCAAACTGACCAATGATGATGCGGAGTTATTGGAGAACTGGCTAAGTGAATGGAATAACAATGAATGGCCAGATCCAGCACTTGCCCGCAGATATCGGTTAGCTTTTCTAAATCGCGTCACGCCATATAGCGCAATTGAATACTATCGCTGGGCAGCCCGCAGTTTGCTGCGAATTGAAGGGCGAAGGTTTTATCGGCAGATGCGCAAATCAATCAAACAAGATGTCTTGGCAATTGGCACATTAGATAATCCGCTAATCGAAGCTGACTTAGTACAGATATCCAAAAAATATGTTAAAGCCAGCTTTACCTACAAGCAATTTGCGGTTGGCGGCCATCACGTTCATGAACGAAATCCGGCAGAAGTGTTACCAGTGATCCTTAACTGGTTAACGGAGCTTAGAAATCGCTGACTTCAGCTCTAACCAAGGCGCGATCTTCTGGCCCAACTCGCCGGCAATGCTGCGCGCAATGTTGATTACAAAATCTGGAGCTAGATCGTTTGTCGTTGAAAGTAATATCGAATCATTCAATGACTGGGTGTATGGCATATCTGGCACTGTTAGTAGCGCGGCTGCCGCAAAGTAACTCATCACGATTGCTGCAGTAAACATCAAGGTTAAGCCCGCAAGTTTGTCCAGGATTCGAAGTGGCCCAAGCGGTGCTACTACTGGCCGAACGATGCGACCAGCAAAACCTGCGATGAATTTGCCAACAAAAGCACCAATTGCGACTAACGCGACGGTGCTTACCGTGCCCGCACCACCACCAAATGAATCGGGCAGCAGTCGCGGTAGATAAAGCGCACCAGCGAGCGCGCCGGCAGTTAATCCAGCAAAATTAAAGGCGGATCTAACAATCCCTCGGTGCCAACCATAAAAACTGAGCAGGCCAACTACAACCAAGATTGCAATATCAGCACTGCTCATTTGGGCACCTCGATCTCTCTGACACCAACAAACTCAGATATTAGTCCAGTTGAACTAAATAGTTGAGCTAATAACGTTCCGGTGAAACCCCAAATTAATTTGTCTTCAACCAAAAAAGCTGGTCCCTTGTAGCCAGATTTAGTCGCCCAAACCAACGAATTAGGTTCGAGCAACTGTTCAAACGAAAATGAAAAAACTTCAGCTACCTCTTCTGGTTGTTTAACTTTCACTGGATGTGGCTCGTGCCAGTAACTAATTACTGGAGTTACTGAAAATCCAGTTACCTCAATTGATATTTGTGGTAATTTACCAATTGGCAAAACTGATTGAGGCAAAATGCCAATCTCTTCTTCAGCTTCTCGCAAGGCAGTGGCCACTTCATCTGGATCAGATTCTTCAATTATCCCGCCAGGAAAAGCAATCTGATTTGGATGATGTTTCAAAGTCGCTGCCCGCTTGATAAAAGTTAGGTGAGGTGAATTACTTTGCTCACTGAACAAAACTAAGACTGCACTCTGCCGATTTAATTCCGGATTTTTTGGACTTAGGTAAGAAAAATCTACTGGATTATCAAGTAAATCAACAAATGGATTTAGCCAGCTCGGCAAACTCATGACTTAACCAACTTCTGTGCAACATCAGGCTCAGTTGGGCCAGCTCCAAATGACGGGCAAAGGTCAGCAACTGGACATGCGCCACATGCTGGTTTTCTGGCATGACATCTTCTTCTGCCATGCCAGATTAAAGTTTGCGACAAATTAGTCCAGTCTTTTGGGTCAAATAAATCAGCAATCGCGAACTCCACTTTTACTGGATCGGTTTCGGTAGTCCAACCGAATCTACGAACTAATCGACCAAAGTGAGTGTCAACCGTAAGCCCTGGCAAATCAAATGCCTCTCCCCGAACTACGTTAGCGGTCTTTCGGCCAACGCCAGGCAACTTGACTAGTTCATCTAATTCAACTGGCACTTCGGAGTTGTAGTCGGTAACTAATTTGTTGGCTAATCCCAATAGTGAATTGGCCTTTGCCCGAAAGAAACCAGTGGATTTAATGATCTCTTCCAGGTCAGCTCGATCTGCTGATGCCAGATCTTTTGGTTTGGGATAGCGCTTGAACAGCACTTTTGTGACATCGTTTACTCGAGCGTCGGTGCATTGTGCAGATAGCACGGTGGCCACTAACAATTGAAATGGATTGTTAAAGTTCAGTTCACAATCTGCATCTGGATAAGTAGCCCGCAGTAGTCGTAGGATCTCTGCTGCTTGAGCAGGATCTGGTTTCCTTCGGTTACTGGTCTTTTTGGCCACGCGCCGAGGGTAGAGGCAGAATCCGAAATGGGATAGGCGAAACTACGGCTATGGATGACGCATTGCGTGGGGCACTGCTGTTTTCGGCGCTTGATGACGAAGCCGCACAGGCGCTTAGGGCATCAATGACCGAACATAAAGTTGCAAAAGGCGCGGTTATTTTTGCTGAAGGCGATCCAGGTGATCGACTGTATGTTGTGATGCACGGCAAAGTAAAGCTTGGGTCTCAAGCCGATGATGGTCGAGAAAATATGTTTGCGGTGCTTGGTCCTGGTGAAATGTTTGGTGAGTTATCGCTATTTGATCCAAGTCCAAGGCAAGCAAATGCCGTGGCCCTAACTGATGTCACACTGCTTGGACTTGCTAACGAATCACTTCAACCTTGGCTTACTGGCCGACCAGAAGTGGCGATTGGACTACTTAGAGCGTTAGCCAGAAGAATGCGTAAAACACATGGTTCCCTTAGTGATTTAGTTTTCACCGACGTTCCTGGTCGGGTTGCTAAAGCACTTATTGAATTAGCAAAGAAATTTGGCGAGCACCAAGATAACGGGGTGCGGGTAAATCACGATTTGACCCAAGAAGAGTTAGCCCAACTTGTGGGTGCATCTCGCGAAACTGTCAATAAAGCACTAGCTGACTTTGCCCAGCGAGGTTGGATTGTGTTAGAACAAAAATCCGTTTTGATTTTAGAACTTGAACGCTTACAGCGTCGAGCTCATTAATCTGAGATCCGGACCAGTAATTCAACTTCCACTGGTGCACCAAGTGGCAAACTTGCCACGCCAATTGAAGTTCTAGCATGTTTACCGGCATCACCAAATATCTCTAGCAGTAAATCACTTGCCCCATTCATGACGGCACTTTGCTGGGTGAAGTCTGGTCCACCAGAAATAAATCCAGTTACTTTCACAATTTGAACGATTTTGTTTAGATCAACCACGCTATTAATTGCTGCCAACGCATTTAGCGCGCACTGTCTAGCACAGGCTGCCGCATCTTCAATTGTCACGCTAACTCCGACATGACCTACCGCCATCAACTCGCCATTTCGCATTGGTAGCTGGCCCGAGGTGTAAACCTGTCGGCCGGCTTTTACTGCCGGCACATATGCGGCAACCGGTTTTGCAACTTCTGGCAGTTCTAAGCCAAGTTCAGCTAGTTTCTTGGTCCACTTAGTCATTTTTTTCTCGCTTCAAGTAGGCAACGACATTCTCTGGATTCATTCCTGGCACTACCTGAACTAGCTCCCAACCGTCATCACCCCAGGTATCTAGGATCTGCTTGGTGGCATGGACTAGTAGCGGCACAGTGGCATATTCATATTTCTTCATCTGCTTAATCTAATCGCTGAGATGCCAGCTGGGTAGTGGGGCTGGTAGTTAACAGCTCTCGCCAAGAGTTTCGATTGGGATGCTTGCGCAACAAAACTCTACGTTCTCGCTCCGTTAACCCGCCCCACACCCCAAATTGAATCCGATTTTCTAGTGATTCAATCAGGCATTCAGTAATAACCGGACAGCGCCGACAGACCCGCTTGATTGCATGCTGCTCTGCTGCGGTTGAGAACATCAGTTCAGCATCAATGTCAGCACAAGCGGCGTCGGCCCGCCAGCTATCCAAGGAGAATCCCACGACGGTATTGGTTCAGGGCAAAGTGACCAATAGGTGACAAGTCGGCAAGAGCAAGGTTAATTCAGTGCAAACCTCTCGCCTCAAAGCCAATTCGCTTACGCTAGTGCTATGCAGAGCAACTTTCGCGCCCGATTAATCCAGTATCTCGCGATCTCCACCCTGATTGGAGCGCTAGTTGCTATCGCTGCCGCACCAGTTGTTGCGGTAACTGGATCGGTGGTTCGAACTGCAATTGCGGAGTTCCAAGAGCTACCTGCTGTCTTAACCACGCCACCGCTGCCAGAGCGAACTCGAATTGTCGCAAGTGATGGCACATTAGTTGGCAGCATTTTTGATGAGAACCGAGTTGAAGTTCCGCTGCAAGCAGTTTCACCGCTAATGCAGCAAGCCATGATCGCCATTGAAGACTCGCGTTTCTTCTTACACAATGGCTTCGACCTTCGCGGCCTAGTTCGTGCATTCTTTGCTAATGCTGCGGCTGGCGAAGTGGTGCAAGGTGGCTCAACTATTACGCAACAGCTGGTAGAGAACACCTTGCTGCAGGTTGCTACTACACCAGAAGAAGTTAAAGCTGCACGAGCGCAATCGATACTAGGAAAGATCCAAGAAATTCAATATGCACTGCAACTTGAGCGATCGCTGAGTAAACAGCAGATTTTGGAACGTTATTTAAATGTCTCATATTTTGGGGCTGGTGCCTATGGCATTGAATCTGCTGCTCGACGATACTTTTCTAAATCTGCAGCCGAATTAAATGCCAATGAAAGCGCAATTATTGCTGGCATTGTGCAGTCCCCTTCTGCAAATGATCCGCTTGCCTACCCAGATCGAAA
>JBJOHY010000137.1:0-3393 GCA_046047475.1 Actinomycetota bacterium
AGATGGTTACCTTTGAACCTGACGAGACCCCACGATCTGTTCAACTATATGGCGTTTCACCAAAAGTAATTGCTGCCGCCGTAAAGCTATTAATTTCTGAAGATCGAGCAGATCACATCGATCTAAACATGGGATGTCCAGTGCCAAAGGTGACCCGAAAAGGGGGCGGCGCAGCATTACCGTTCAAACGCAATTTGTTTCGCGACATAATTCGAGCCGCGGTATCAACTGCAAATGAGACGGCAGCAAATCTTGGCGTGAAGCCAGTTCCAGTTACGGTAAAGATGCGCTTAGGTATTGATCACGATCATTTAACGTTTCGAGAAGCAGGTCTTACTGCGGCGAATGAAGGTGTAGCTTGGGTTGCGCTGCATGCTCGAACGGCCGCGCAGATGTATGCCCCAAGCGCCGATTGGTCGCAGATCAAAGTGCTAGTAGATGATCTTGCACCACTTGGTGTGCCGGTTTTGGGTAATGGCGACATCTGGCAAGCGAGTGATGCGGTGCGCATGATGACAGAGACTGGCTGTGCAGGAGTAGTAGTAGGTCGTGGCTGTTTAGGCAGACCCTGGTTGTTTGCGCAGTTAGCTGCAGCAATGCAAGGTCGACCAATTCCGAAAGATCCTGATTTAGCTCAAGTACTGCACACCATGGCACGCCATGCCCAATTGTTAACTGAGTTATATGGTGAATTTAAAGGCTGTAGAGATTTTAGGAAGCATGTGGCTTGGTACCTAAAAGGTTTTCGAGTGGGCTCGGAAATTAGAGCCAAGCTAGGCATGGTTTCTTCGCTAGCAGAGTTAGACCAACTGCTGAGTTTGATAGATGCCGATCAAGAATTTCCAAGCGTCGCTGATGGCCCTCGCGGTAGAACTTCAAGCGAGCGGCCAGTTAGTTTGCCGCAAGGTTGGTTAGATTCGCCAGATGAATTAGGCGAATTTGCCGCTGATTTAGCTGCAGCTGAATTAGATGTGAGTGGTGGCTGATGCATCTAGTCAGAACTTTTTTAGTTATTTCAATTTCAACTGTCTTTGTCGTTATCTTGGGTATTTCAGCTTGGGTAGTAAATATTGGTGGCAAAGATGTGCTATATCGATCCGATGCCATTGTGGTGTTGGGTGCGGCGCAATTTGATGGTAGGCCATCCGATGTGCTGCAAGCTCGGCTAGATCGGGCGTACGAGTTGTGGAAAGTAAGAACTGCCCGAAAAGTAATTACCACCGGTTCAAATCAACCAGGGGATAGAACAACTGAAGCCCAAACTGGCAGAAGATATCTGCTAAGTAAAGGTATGAGTCGCGCATCAGTTATTGCAGTAGCAAAAGGCACCAATACGTTAGACAGTTTGCGTGCGGTTGATCATCGACTGAAAGATTTAGATGCGACCAGAGTAACGGTGGTAACTGATCCAGCTCATATGGTTCGAAGTTTGATTATTGTTCGCGATATGGGCTATGAAGCATTTGGGGCACCAACTCGAAGCGGAGCGGGTTCCGCGATGACATTCAGCTATGTGGCAAGAGAGACTGCCGCTGTGCTGCGCTATTTGCTGCTGCAGCGAACTGGGATTTTGTCATGAGTTATTCGGCATATGATGAGGCTAGATACATTGTTGAAACCCCAGGCAATCCAACTCGCTCCCAGTTTGCTCGAGATAGAGCTCGGGTTTTGCATTCGCTTTCACTGCGTCGGTTAGCTTCCAAAACCCAAGTGCTCACTGCCGCCCAACATGATTTTCCCCGCTCCCGCTTAACCCACACTTTAGAGGTAGCCCAGATTGCGCGTGAGTTGGGCGATAGTTTGGGAGCAGATCCAGACTTGGTTGAAACCGCGGCACTCACTCATGATGTTGGTCATCCACCGTTTGGCCATAACGGTGAAGATGCCTTAAATGAGTTAGCTTCCGAGATTGGTGGATTTGAAGGAAATGCCCAAACGTTTCGAGTACTCACCAGATTAGAAACTAAAGTATTAGATGAAAATCGAAGTTATGGGTTAAATCTAACTCGAGCTACGTTAGATGCTGCAAGTAAATATCCGTGGCTGAAAAAATCTGGTTTAGTTAAGTATGGTGCGTACGAAGATGATAAAGCTTTATTTGATTGGGTAAGAGCAGGGGCAAGCACCGATCAGGTTTGTTTTGAAGCCCAAGTTATGGATTTTGCTGATGACGTTGCTTACTCGGTACATGATGTTGAAGATGCCATACACGCTGGTCATATCGATTTAAGACTGCTGCACGATTCAGCTGAGCAGATGTTAATTGTCTCCGAATGCATTGCCAGATACCTGCCAACTGCATCGGCAGATGAATTATTGGCAGCATTGGATCGAATTATGAAGTTGCCCCAATGGCCACAAACTTTTGATGGCTCACGCAGTTCGGTAACTCAACTTAAAGCAATCACTTCAACATTAATCGGTAGATTTGTTGGCGCAGCTGAGCAAGCCACCAAATCAGCATTTGGCGATCAAATTCAGCGATATCAAGGACGTTTAATTGTTCCCGCTGATATCAGAGCTGAAGTTGCGGTGCTAAAGACGCTTGCGGTGGCATATGTAATGCAGCGTGCCGCGATGGCAAAGCAGTATGCCCAGCAGCGAGAGTTGTTGGCTGAGCTATATGAAGCGCTGCTGCGCACTGGGGTAACTGAACTAGACCAGATCCATCAAGAGGCCTTTAATGCTGCAACCAACGACGCCGAGCGCAACCGGGTTGTGGTGGACCAGATCGCCAATCTGACCGACATTACCGCAGTGCAGTGGCACCATCGGCTGTGTAAGTAATCGGCACCAATTCCCAGCGCCACCTAGAATTACCCCATGGCCGGCCGAATTCACGATGAGGATGTTGCTGCAGTTCGCGAGCGCTCTCGAATAGATGATGTGGTTCGGGACTATCTAACCTTAAAGCCAGCTGGCGGCGGCAGTCTGAAGGGAATCTGCCCATTTCATGATGAGAAGACACCCTCGTTTCACGTAACTCCGAGCAAGGGATTGTGGTTTTGCTTTGGCTGCAATGAAGGCGGCGATACCGTCAACTTTATTCAGCGCGTAGATCATCTAACTTTTAGCGAAGCGATTGAAAAACTTGCTGGCAAGCTTGGCATGTCACTTAGATACGTGGCAACTGCTGGCAATAGCAAACCGGTTGGAAATCGAACCAGATTAGTTGAAGCCAATAAATTAGCTGAGCAGTTTTATCAAGCGCAGCTAGCAACTCCTTCGGCTGAGATTGGGCGTAATTTTCTGCAATCTCGTGGCTTCGATAAGGCAGCAGCCGAACAGTTTGGTGTTGGTTATGCACCCGACGAATGGGGAGCGCTAACTGAACACTTAAGAAAAAAGGGGTTTACGGATGATGAACTCAAGACCGCGGGCTTAGCAATTGAT
>JBJOHY010000138.1:0-9310 GCA_046047475.1 Actinomycetota bacterium
ACCGATCAGAGTTTGAAAAATCAATTTTGTGCGAGGCTTAATCCCAGCACTATGCTGTAAGAAAACTTTCTTATAGTCGTCAACAAATCCAATCGATGCTAGCGCCAAAGTTAAACCAAGCACTAATAATCCAGAAGCTGAAGGCGGAGTCCAGAAAACTAAATGCGAACCGCTATAACCAACTAACACGGAAAACACTATGGCTATTCCACCCATGCTTGGCGTACCGCGCTTATGCTCATGATCTGGATAAATTGCGCCATCACCTGATTGCTTAATTGCTTGCGCTAAACCACGATTGCGAAGAAACTTAATTAGCACAGTTGTGGTAAGCAAACTGGTAACTAAAGAGAGCACTGCCGCGAGGACGATTAAGCGCAATTTGGTTACCTCACCCTTTCGCCCAATTTCGCAAGCCGCCTGCTATCTCGTCAAAACCAGCTGATCGCGAGGCCTTTATCAGCACAACGTCACCGGATTGTAATTCTTGCTTGAGCTTAGATATCGCTAATTCTTTCGTTTCGACCAAACAAACACCTTCGGGCGCCATGCCGCCTTGAATTGCCCCAGAAATAATCAGCTGGCCAAAATCACCAACTCCAATTAGCAGGTCTAAATTGGCTGCTGACCTTCCGATCTCCTGGTGCAATTCAATGCTTTCCTCCCCCAATTCAGCCATCTCCCCAAGCACAGCGATTCGCTTTCCCGAGCATTCCATCTGATCCAGCGTAGTGAGGGCGGCCGTTACGCTCTCGGGATTTGCGTTGTAGGAATCATCAATAACAATAAAGTTCGAAATCTTTTCTACGGAAAGTCGCATCTGGCTTCTTGCGACCGCGGCCTCTAGGCCGTGTTTAGCCTGCTCGAGGGAAAGTCCAGCCGCTAAAGCCATGCCAGCCGCGATAGCGGCGTTGTGGGCTTGGTGTTCACCAACCAATTTCAACTTAATTCTGACTTCACCCAGCGGGGTAACCAGATCAAACGAACATCGGGCAGTTGAATCTAGCTTGAGGTTAACGATTCTCAGATCAGCTGAGTCAGCAAATCCAGCGTACTGAACCCTGGCTTTCGTTTTGCCTGCAATCTGCATCGATTCCGGCTGATCCGCGTTTAAAACAGCTATTCCACTTGGTGGCAGTAACTCAACAATCTCACCTTTAGTATGCATAATCATTTCTCTAGAACCAAATTCACCAAGGTGAGCTGAACCAATATTGGTTATACCAACAATTGTTGGCTTTGCAATTTCGCATAACTCTCTAATGTTGCCGCGATGACGTGCTCCCATTTCAAGCACAACGGCGGCCGTCTGTTTGTCAGCAGCAAATAGGGTTACGGGTAACCCCAATTCATTATTGCGAGAACCCGTCGTCGCAATTACTTTGCCTAGCGGTTGCAATAAGTCAATCAATAGATCCTTGGTGGTGGTTTTCCCAGCAGATCCAGTTAGTGCTAAAACTGGAACATCTAATTTGGCCCGATTTGCCGCTGCCAACTTAGTAATCGCTAACAAAACATCATCCACCAAAATACTTGGACTTGCGATTGGCTTTGAAACTAATGCGGCAACTGCACCCGAAGCTATTGCTGTATTTACAAAATCATGGCCATCTGAATTCTGTCCAACAAACGCGGCAAATAGATCGCCCTGTTTTGTATCCCTAGAGTCATAGCTAATCCCAACTGGCTTAATTTCCAGATCAGATAATTGATTTGGTACACCGTTGGTAATCGCAATAATCTCGGCTAAAGTGAGTTCAGCCATGACTGATTCGATTCATGATCGCAAACTTTAGTTCCGTGTAATCGTCAAAGTCATAAATTTTTTCACCAATTTGCTGCCCTTGTTCGTGGCCCTTGCCTAGCACTGCGACTAAATCATTACTCGATGAAACTAGTCCTACTGCTGCCGCAATTGCTTCTCTTCTATCGCCAATCTCTTGACAAGTAACACCCACTGATTCAATACCTTGAATTACCTGTTGCCTAATTACTGCTGGGTCTTCACTGCGTGGATTATCGTCAGTAACAATGACTAAATCTGCGCCAACCGTTGCACTCCCCATCGCGGCCCGCTTTGACTTATCTCGGTCTCCACCTGCACCAATAACCACGATCAACTTTCCAGGAGCGCTTTGGCGCAACGTTTGAATCACTGCTTCAATTGCCGCCGGCGAGTGGGCGTAATCAACAATGGCTTGAACTCCGTTTTCTGCGATAACCTGCATTCGTCCAGGAATGATCAAATTCGCGAGCGCATTTATCTGGTTTTGCGATATTTCACTCACTTGATCAGCCATTGCAACGGCAACTAGAGCGTTTGCAAAATTAAATTCCCCACCAAAATTTAGGCTCAACTTCAACCCAATTGGATTGATGATCGAATTAAGGCTAGTTATACCGACCATCTTTTCAGTTACTGACCAGGTTCCACTTAAATCATTAGTGCTGACAGTTGATACCACCATGCCATTTGCTTCGGCAAGATCTGCAATGGATTTGCCAGAAAGCGAATCCACGCAAACAACGGCATACTTACTGTAATTACCATCAAATAATCGAGCCTTGGCACGAAGGTATTCATCCATAGACTTATGAAAGTCTAGATGATCTTGGGTTAGATTAGTGAAACCAACCGCTTGGAACTCTAATCCAGATACTCGATGTAGGACTAAAGCATGGCTAGATACCTCTAGCACTACTTTCTTAATTCCATCTTTTCGAAGTTTGATTAGCAATCGATACAAGTCGTCAATTTCTGGCGTGGTACGAGCAAGTGTCTCTCGATGATCTGGATACACCACTCCAGTTGTGCCAATTGCAGCAGCTGGTTGTGGTAACAGCGCGCGCAACATGTAACTAGTAGTGGTCTTGCCATTAGTTCCAGTTATCCCCCACAGATGCATATCAGCAATCTGGTACCCATACACCAATTTTGTTACCTGAGACATTTCGAATCGCGGATCCATCACAACTACCACCGCTATATCGCCATCTATTAGTTTTGCGCCCGCGGCATCAGTAAATATTGCAATGGCACCGTTCGCAATCGCACTCTTGGCAAAATTTGCACCATGTTGATTCGCCCCAGGCAGCGCAAAGAAAATGCTATTTGCCGTCACATCTTCAGAGTTGTGATAGACGTGTTCTACTTCAACTAGCGAGTTTGAGTCCACTTGGTAGTGCTGAAAGATTTCGGCCAACGTGGGAGCGTTCATTGCTACCTACCCCAGGTGGTTGGAATTTTCTCCACTCTGCCACCTTGTGGCATTACTTTCAACTTCTGCAGCGCAAAAGTTGCCACTTCTTTAAATACTGGTCCACCGATCACACCACCATAATGGCCGTTTCGTGGATTATCTACAACTACCGCCACCACAATGCTGGGCTTGTTCGCAGGTGCCATGCCAATAAACGATGCAGTGAAGCCGGAGTAGCAACCGCCGCAAGCCTGTTCTGACCGCTGCGCCGTTCCAGTTTTACCAGCGACTCGATAACCGCTGATCTGCGCAGAGGGTGCCGTGCCGTCGGGACCCACCACACTCTCGAGCATTTCACGAAGCGTAATTGCAGTTTGCGGCGAGACTACTTCGATGCCAGTTTTTAGTTTCGCTGGCGCAAAGATGCCATCGCTGCCAACATAGCCGTCAATTAAACTGACTGGCATCCGAACACCATCATTAGCGATGGTTGCAAAAACTGAAGCCATTTGCACGGCAGTTGTTGCATAGCCTTGGCCAAATGCCATGGTAGGAAATGTAGTTACGGACCATTTGCTAGGTGTCAATATTGCACCAGCTGATTCGCCTGGAAAACCCAACGAAGTTTTTTGTCCGATGCCGAACTTAACAAAATAGTCATGCAATAGTTCTGGTTTTGCGAGTTTCTCCGCAATCAATATTGTGCCAATGTTTGAGCTTTGGGCCAATACGCCATTTGCAGTTAACTTCAGATGTCCGTGTGGCGTATGGTCATTAAATACCTTTGCCGGACGTGCGAGTCTCGGAGGCACCTTAATCTTGGAAGTTGGTTGGATTACGCCTTCTTCTAAAGCTGCAGCGAAAGTCATCAATTTTCCAGTTGAGCCAGGTTCAAACATGTCGGTTACTGCCCTATTTTTTCGATCTGCAATGTTCGATTTCAATGGTTCAGCAGGATTTACTGTTGGAACCGAGGCGAGTGCCAGCAATCGACCAGTAGCAGGCTCTAAAACAACTACGCTACCCCAGTCAGCATTGACCTCTTTTACTTTTTTAGCAATGGCATTTTGTGCGACATACTGTAAATCGCGGTCAATACTTAACCGTACCGTCGTGCCCGGTATGGCATTTTCAGTTCTCGAATCCGTTGCTGGAATTTTTCTACCAGCAGCGCCGCCTTCGAAGCGCATCACGCCATCTTTACCGCCAAGAATTGATTCCAATCCAGACTCTAACCCAGACAGTCCATGCCCATCAGTGCCAACAAAACCCAATACATTTCCTGCCAGGTCGGAATAGGGATAAACCCGCCTGGTTGTGCGTTCAGAATATATGCCTGGCAATTTTAGGTTTGCGATTCGATCCCATGTCTGTGTAGTGACTGCTCTAGCCAAATAAACGAATCGTTTTTCACCTACCAAGCGTGCCTTAATTTCGTCGGCTGGCATTTCAAGAATTGGTGACAATACTGTCGCGGTTTTGCCAGGTTTAACGACTCGAGTCTGATCCACGGTCAAGTTAAAAGCTGGGACGGTAGTTGCAAGTGCTACGCCATTTACATCAGTAATCGAACCACGCATCGCCGGAACAACTACTTCTCGCAATCTCTTTTCAAGCCCTTGTTGCGCTAATTCACCGGCTTCAACAGCCTGAATTTTAACTAGTTGTGAAGTGTAGGTCACAAAGATTGCAAAAAAAAGCAGTGCAGTAAAGACCATTCTGCCTTTTGATTGTTTTCGATGCTTAGCTAATGCCAGTTGGTCGGTCATCTAGTTCGTCGCCCATCAAGCAATTTCTGATCTGAAAGTCTTAGGTAAGTTGGTCGCTCTGGCGTGACCATCCCTAACCGCTCAGCGCGCTCTCGGAGCAGCTGTGGTGATTCTAATTGTGCGGCACGTTCCATGAGGTAAGCCCGCTCAGCAATCAACTCTGTTCGTTGCTGAACCAGATCAATTTTCTGAAAAGCACTTTTGGCAACAAGTGCTTGTAAAAAAATCACTCCAATCATCGATGAAGCGATAAGCAAAGCCACAATGCTGACGAAAAAGGAAGTTGAGATGGTGCGAACCTTGGGAACTGCAATTTCTCTGCCGCCGGTTAGCACGCCTAGTTGCGGTCGAATCACCGCTACTTTGGCTGACGCAAAATCTACTAATGCGCTCATGCGGCAGCCTTAATTAGAATCTCAGCAGCTCGTAATTTTGCGCTGGCAGCGCGTGGATTTAACGCTACTTCAGCTGCTGCTGGTCGCTCCGCACCTTTTGTCAGCAACTTTAATTTTGCTGGGGCAGGCGGCAATGGCAATCCAGGCATTGGTTGTTCACCCATCGCAGTTCGGAATGCTTGTTTTACTATCCGATCTTCCAGGGAATGGTAAGAAAGGACCGCAATCCGGCCACCAACTTTAAGTAGGTTGAGGGCTGCCGGAATCGCTTTTTCTAGAATCTGCAATTCATCATTTACTGCGATTCGCAAAGCTTGGAAAGTTCGTTTTGCGGGATGACCACCAGTGCGTCGCGCTGGAGCTGGGATGACTTCATAAAGTAAAGCAACTAACTGATCGGTGGTTTCAAAGGGAGTTTTGCTTCTAGCCTTAACAATTTCATTCGCTATTCGAGTTGCAAATTTCTCTTCACCATACACTTTTAGAATTCGTATTAAATCACGTACATCTGCCGTATTCACTAGCTCGGCTGCAGTAACGCCAGTTGATGAGTTCATCCGCATATCTAGTGGCGCAGATTTGCTATAAGAAAAGCCACGATTTTGCTGATCTAGTTGCATACTTGAAACACCAAGATCGAACAGCACTGCATCGACTTCAGATATTTGTAGCTGTCTAACAGCGCTTTCAATTTGATCATATTCGACTTCGAGCATATGAAATCTAGACGTTACGTTTTCGCCAAATGTAGAAGTTAGATTTGAAAGTGCTAACTGTGCCGCTTGTGGATCGCGATCGATCCCAATTATCTGCAACTTTGGAAACAACTTAAGAAATACGGTTGCATGGCCAGCAGCGCCTAGAGTCGCATCGACCATAATTGATTCGTCACCAGTTAAAGCTGGCGACAGTAATTCAACTATGTGATCAACCATTACTGGAACATGCTCAACCGAAATAGACATTATTGGGCTATCTGCCTACTGCTAGTAATGCTGGAGTTGAGTTAGCCAAGATTTCGCGATTACGTCTAACGGCGATTACGCTTCGAAGTTTAAACTTCATATTTCGTTTGCTGACGCCTAAAACATGATTAATATTGCCCCCTGGTTGTTGAGTGTTAATCCCGATCAATTCAGGTCCCCCTCCGCTGCTACTGCTTTCCGCTACGGGGGAAGACGTATCGGAGTGCAGCGGCGAGAGGCCAAAACTGATCGATTAGAAAACGCCTGGAACTACCTCCTCAGAGATATCGGCGAACTTCGGTTCCGCATTAGTTAAATAGGTATTCCAAGTGACAGAATCCCAAACTTCAATGGTGGTATCAGCGCCAACAACTACAACTTCCCGATCAAGCCCGGCATAGTCCCGCAGACTATTCGGGATGTTAATTCGACCCTGCTTGTCCGGAACCTGGTCGAAGGCGCTCGAGAAGAAGACGCGGAGGTAACTGCGCACTCGAGCATCGGTTCGAGAAGCTTCTCGAAGGCGATCGGCATAGGCGCTGAATTCCACCATTGGCCAAAGCACTAAAGATCGGTCTTGGCCCTTAGTAAGTACCACACCAGCAGCTAGTCCCTCTCGGAATTTTGCTGGTAAAACAAGGCGGCCCTTGTCATCCAATCGAGGTTCATGGGTGCCCAGAAACATCAGTACACCCTCCCCCCCGGAATTCACATCTCTGCGTGGATATTCTCCACTTTCCCCCACTTTACTCCATTTAGACCCAAAGTCAACTCCCATCACCCACTTTTCTCCCAAATTCCCGGGTTACGTCCCCACTGGTCCTCCGCCTAAGAATCCTTGGGTAGTGCGAGTTGGTTTGGCCAATTTCGAGGTTTCTCTCTTATCGTGAGGCATGCTCAGCGCAGAAGAGTTTGAAAAACTGGCCGAATCGGCGACTTTTCGCCCAGATTTACAGGTGGTGGCTGCGCCAGCTCCGAAGAAACTAGCCCCACATGGGGTATCCCTGCTGGGTGAGATAAATACGCCAACGCACTTTGCGGATTCCAGAGTGGTGGTTCTTTATAACCCTGCCGGGGATCCAGCCTGGAATTCCACGGTTCGGGTGGTGATTTTCACTAAGGCTGAGATCGAGAATGAACTAGCTGATGATCCCTTGATTTTGCAGATTGCCTGGAAGTGGCTGGAAGAGTCGTTGAGTAAATTCGATGCAACTGCGATTGAGCTATCGGGAACTGTAACTCGGACCTCGTCAAAAGGATTCGGCGCAATTGACGAAGAAAGTCCGTCAACTATCGAAATTCGAGCATCTTGGAGTCCGCCAGCAGTTACCGAGGTCGATCGGCACGTCTCCGCATGGGGAGAATTAGTTTGTTTAGCGGCCGGAGTTGATCCGGAAGGCGTTACCACAATCAAGTAATAATGGCTAGGTTGATCCAGCTAGCACAAATCCCAAAAAAGATTGTTTTTTTCCCTACGCTAGCGCTGTGTCCGAATCTGAAAATGAAACCGCACCGTTAAGAGTCTCCCCCGTCAATCCAGTTTTACCGGTTATCAATAACTCAGCTGACCTGATTTTGGCGATAGACACATTAAGGCAAGGAAGTGGCAGCATTGCAATAGATGCTGAACGAGCATCTGGTTATCGTTATTTCCAACGAGCATACTTGATTCAGCTATTTCGAGCTAATTCCAAAATTGTGCTAATCGATCCAATTGGATTGGATATTTCACCGTTAAGGGAATACTTGAATTCTATCCCTTGGATTTTGCACGCTGCTACCCAAGACTTGCCTTGCCTTAATGAATTAGGACTATATCCACCGAAACTGTTTGATACCGAACTAGCTGCCAAACTATTGGGGTTGCCAAAGGTTGGATTAGCATCGCTGACTGAGTCACTTCTCAATGTCTCATTAGCAAAAGAGCATTCGGCAGTGAATTGGTCGATTAGACCATTGCAGTCAGATTGGCTCAATTACGCCGCTCTTGATGTGGAGTTATTGCCTGATCTGAAAATTGAGCTCGAGAAGCAACTTAACGACACGAATCGAGCACACTGGGCAGAACAAGAATTCAATCAACTCCTTAGCTTTACTCCGAACCCAACTAGGCCAGACCAGTGGCGTCGAACTTCAGGCATGCATGAACTCCCACATCGGCGCCAAAAAGCAATCGTAAAACAGATATGGGAAATTCGAGATTCTCTTGCTCGACAACTAGACATTTCACCTGGCAGATTACTTAATGATCGGGCAATAATTGCGATTACGAAATTCGCAATTAATTCCGAAATAAATAAAGACCAGTTGCGAAAGTACTTACGTGGTAATGCCCTGGACTATTTGGATCGTTGGCTCGATGCAATCAATGAAGCAAAACAGCTGCCAGAATCAGAATTGCCGCGAAGCGTAAAGCGTGATGATGTTATCCCTAATCCAAAATCATGGGAAGAAATAAACCCAGCTGCGCACCAAAGGTGGATTAGATATCGGCCTGTGGCAAATGACGTTGCAGTTGATCTTGGAATTTCACCTGAGGTGCTGATATCGCCTGACATTCTCCGTAAATATTGCTGGAATGAAGATCAAGTCACCGAGAGCAACTTGATTGAAAACCGACTAATTACTTTAGGTGCAAAAAAGTGGGCAGCCAGCATTTTGGCTGAAAAATTTGAAGCCGTTAGTCGCGAAGTTTAGAAATTAACCAGGCAAATAACTTGAGCACTACAAAAACCATGATGTAAACCGCTGCGGACGTAGTGAGGGCTTCTGATGCCGAAAGTTGGTCAGGATTAGGTTCGCCCCAATCGAAGGTGATGAGGAACGCCAGAAGTGCCAGCGCGATGCCGGCATATGAAATAGATCTATTACTCAACTCGCCCCCTAAACTTAGTAGCAGTTTAGAGGCAACTCTACTTTTCTTGAGGATCGAGAGGGCATGGCAGGAACAATCGCCTTAGTTGGCTCTGGCGAGTATTTGC
>JBJOHY010000139.1:0-2873 GCA_046047475.1 Actinomycetota bacterium
TATTTACGTAACACACGATCAGGTTGAAGCTATGACTATGGGTGACCGCGTTGCGGTGCTCAAGTTTGGCGTGCTGCAACAAGTTGACACCCCACGGGCACTATATGACCGACCAGCAAATGCATTCGTTGCTGGATTCATTGGCTCCCCTGCGATGAACCTACTTGAAGGAAATCTAAGTGGCACCACCGTGAAGATTGGTGGTTACGAAGTTAGCATGGACGCTGCCGCTGCTGCCAAGGCTTCCAGCAACAAGGTTGTGGTTGGAGTTCGACCAGAACATTTAGAAGTAGCAAATGACGGAATTTCGATGACTGTTAATTTGGTCGAAGAACTTGGCTCAGACGAATTCCTCTACGGCACCATCAATGATGATGGTAAGAAAGATATCACTGTGCGAGTTGGATCTGATTCCAATATTAAGCGCGGAGACACAATCAAGGTTAAGCCAAATTCAATGCATTTCTTTGATGCTACTGAAGAAGGTCCACGCCTTAACTAACTAGATGATTCACAAAACAGGGCCAGCGAAAGTTGGCCCTGTTTTTTATGTTATGCGGGCCGTACTGCCACGCACAATTAACTGCGTGGGCATAACAACCGCTTTAGGTTCGCTGCGGTTATTTTTTACCTGATCCAAAATCACCCAAGTTGCAGTTTCCCCCATTACCTGCACCGGCTGTGCCACGGTAGTTAAGTTCAGATACTTCGCCAGATCATGATCATCAAAACCTACGATGGAAATATCTTGTGGCACTTTTAGACCGTGGCGCTGAATGGCACTTACCGCACCAAATGCCATCTCATCAGATTCGCAAAATACCGCAGTTGGTGGCTGCGGTTTTGCCAATAGCTCATCCATCGCCCGTTCACCACTTTCAATAGTGAAGGAACCAAATGCCTCGAGCGCTGGATCAAACTTCAATCCGGCTTCGTCATGTGCAGCTAGGAAACCAGCTCGACGATCCCTAGGCGCAGTGAAGGACATTGGTTGCAGTGGTGATTCAGCAATTAAGCCAATCCGGCGGTGTCCCATATTGATTAGATGACCTGTTGCCGCTTTTGCGCCACCAACGTCGTCAATTCGAACGCTGGCACAACCTGGCACTTCTGCACCAATTAATGCGACCGGCAATCGAGCTTGCTGCAAGAAAGAAATTTCATCTTGATTGGGTGGCATAGCGCAGACCAGCAAGGCATCAACCCGTTCCCTCACTAATTTGTGATGAAATATTCGCTCGCGCTCGTCTAAACGATCTAAGGAATAAACCAACATATCAAATCCGGCTGATCTACTAACCCGCTCAATCCCTGATAGCAAGTTTGCGAAATACCAGCGATCAATAAATGGTGCAATTACCCCAACCGTTGAAGTTTTGCCTGACGCCAATCTTGACGCGGATGGTGAGATTACATAATCAAGTTCGCGCGCTGCCTGCTCAACTCGAAACTTTGTCTCCGGCGTAACGCTGGCAAGACCGCGAAGCGCGCGGGAGACCGTTGCGGTGCTTACACCAGCACGTTTGGCGACTTCCTCAATGGTGGATTTCACCCTAAGAATCTAGCAACAGAATGTAAGGGCTGGCAAACGCTTACAGGAATAGGTGCCGTTAGTTCAGTCGTATTGTCGGCAGATCAGGGGCAGAAACATCATAAACCTCGGCTTTTCGCTGCAACAAAACATTCAGCACCTCGGCTTTGCGCGCACTGCGCTCTTCGCTTCCCCAGATAATCGTGACTCCTGATGTAAGGATGAAACGGATGTTTGAGGTGGTTGGTGCAGTCACCTTGCTCAACCGATTCTTTAGTCGATTAGGCAGATACTCGTAACTTCGAGTGCTAGCCAGCAATAATCGGTCAGAGGCCGCTTCGAAAAGTGGTAGACCAGGTTTTGCAGCAGTTACCTTTGGTTGGTATTTCTCACCTGTATTATCCAAATACCAAATTTCACCACCAAACCGAAGCCAGCCAATCGGCTCTCGCAAATCAACAGAAATCACGATTCGATCTGGCCATCTGCGCTCAACATTTGCTGACCTAACTTGCGGCAACTGCGTAATTCTGGCCGCGGCGGCACTTAGATTTAAATCAGAGATGCGCTCGCCTACTTCGATGGCCGCAACATTCTTAACTGGGGTAACTAGCGCCTTGCTTGCAACTTGTACTTCTATCGCAGCAACAGTCGCATCTGATGTGGTTTGGACCACCCAAGTTATTCCGAACGCCGCGCCAACTATGAGGCTGATTGAGATTAGCCACCACTTAAGTCGACTCGATTTTGAGTTACTTCTCATCTTCAGCTTGCTTAAGTCCGGCAACAATTTCAGGTGCCAACATCGCCATGTCTCCGGCGCCTAACGTAAGTACGATATCTCCTGGCTTGGTCCAGGCAGCAATCAAATCAACTACTTTTAAGAAGGATGGCTCAAACCGCACATTCTCCGGCGCAAGGTCAATCGCAGCTGCAACGGCTGCTCCGCCAGCTCCTGGAATGGCTGATTCACCTGGCGCGTAGGTTTCCATTACTACTACCCGATCGGCCAAACCTAACGCTGCAGCGAACTGAGGCAGAAATGCTGCGACTCGGTAATATCTAAAGGGCTGGAAAACTACAACAACATTTCCAGTTCCAACTACGGCACGAGCAGCGTTGAGAGTAGCCATAACTTCAGTTGGATGATGAGCATAATCATCATAGACTTTTACGCCGTTAGCAGTTCCGCGATGTTCGAATCGGCGGCGAGTTCCGCTGAATTCAGCTAAACCTGAAATTAATTCGCCAAGATCAAAATTCAACAATAATCCAACTGAAATAGCAGCCGCAGCGTTGAGCAAATTGTGCTTTCCAGGCACTTGCAAACTTAATGCTCCAA
>JBJOHY010000140.1:0-4379 GCA_046047475.1 Actinomycetota bacterium
GAGTTGCGTGCGGCCGGAATTGTGACTGCAGCTTCACTTTCGCCTAAGTTAACCGAGAAATATTGGAAACAAGTAGTGGCAGCTGGTGTTGATCTTTTCATGATTCGCGGTGCCACCGTTAGCGCAGAGCATGTTTCAACTGATGAGAATGCTTTGAATCTAAAAACCTTAATTTATGATCTAGAAGTTCCGGTAATTGTTGGCGGTTGTGCAACTTACCAAGCAGCGTTGCATCTAATGCGCGCCGGAGCTGCTGGAGTATTAGTTGGTTTTGGCGGTGGCTCCAGCGGCACCACTACCAGCGTGTTAGGTGTAAAAGTGCCGATGGCATCTGCTGTTGCTGATGTTGCTGCTGCTAGACGCGATTACTTAGATGAATCTGGCGGCAGATATGTGCAGGTTATTGCCGACGGCGGTGTTCATCAAACTGGTGATATCGCAAAAGCAATTGCTTGCGGCGCAGATGCCGTGATGGTCGGTTCAATGCTGGCTAGAGCAGCTGAAGCACCAGGCGCTGGATATCACTGGGCGGTTGAAGCAGGACATCCAACTTTGCCGCGGGCTAGCGCAATTCCTACTCCGGCAATTGGCAGCTTTGAACAAATATTGCATGGACCGGCAACAAATGCAGCCGGACTAATGAATGCTGTCGGCGCACTGCGTCGCAGCATGGCAACTTGCGGTTATTCTGACATTAAAGAATTGCAGCGAGTTGAGATAATCGTTTCGCAGTAATGGAGCTAACTTGACCAACGAACTAAAACCAGTTCTAGTAGTTGATTTTGGTGCCCAATATGCCCAGTTAATCGCAAGACGAGTTCGGGAGTTGGGCTTTTATTCGGAACTTGTGCCACATCATTACTCAGCATCGCAGCTGCTCGCAAAAAATCCAGCTGCAATTATTTTCTCTGGTGGCCCATCAAGTGTTTATGAACCAGGCTCGCCAAGTGTTTCAGCAGATGTGTTAGTTGCCGATATTCCAATCTTCGGCATATGTTATGGATTTCAGTTGCTTGCCCAGGGATTAAGTGGTCAGGTTGCGCAGACCGGAATTAGAGAATACGGCGCAACCGCAATTGAAGTTAATTCGCAAAGCGAGTTGTTTCGCGACTTACCAAACCAGTATGAAGTCTGGATGTCGCATGGCGATGCGGTAGTTGCCGCACC
Source organism: Actinomycetota bacterium (assembly GCA_046047475.1). Taxonomy (GTDB): domain Bacteria; phylum Actinomycetota; class Actinomycetes; order S36-B12; family UBA5976; genus AcAMD-5. The sequence goes on from JBJOHY010000140.1 coordinate 1,168, forward strand.
ACCTGGTTTCACGGTAACTGCTAGCACTGCCGCAACTAAAGTCGCTGCATTTGAAGATCTAAATCGCAAGTTTGCTGGAGTTCAGTTTCATCCAGAAGTAGTTCATAGCCAACATGGCATGGCGGTTTTGCGTAACTTTCTAGTCAATATTGCGCAACTAAAGCCAAATTGGAGTTCAGATCGAGTGCTGGATGATGCAATTGCAAAAGTTCAGCAGCAAGTTGGCGATGGCCGAGCCATAGTTGGACTTTCCGGTGGGGTTGATTCAGCAGTTGCTGCTGCAATTGTGCAGCGAGCAATTGGCGACCGACTCACGGCAGTTTTTGTTGACCATGGTTTGCTTCGAAGCGGGGAGCGGGACCAAGTAGAGCAGGATTTTGTTGCCGCTACCGGAATTAAATTGATAGTTGTTGATGCGCGGGAGCAGTTTTTAACTCAATTGGATTCAGTGGTTGATCCAGAACAAAAACGAAAAATCATCGGCACACAATTTATTCGAGTGTTCGAATCGGCCGCTGCTGAATTGCAGCAACAGTCACCTGAGCCAATTGAATATCTGGTCCAAGGCACGTTGTATCCAGATGTAGTGGAATCCGGCGGCGGCGCATCTGCAGCCACGATTAAGAGTCACCACAATGTAGGTGGCTTACCAGAGGACTTAAAGTTTAAGTTAGTGGAACCACTAAACACATTGTTCAAAGATGAAGTTAGAACTATTGGCAGATTGCTCAATTTGCCAGAAAAGATAATTGGTAGGCACCCATTCCCTGGCCCAGGCTTAGCAATTCGAATTGTTGGTGCGATAAATCAAGAAAGACTCGACCTACTCCGTGCAGCTGATCTAATTGCCAGAGAAGAGCTAGAAAATTCTGGGTTAACTGGATCAGTCTGGCAATTTCCAGTTGTCTTGCTAGCAGATGTTAGAAGCGTTGGGGTGCAAGGGGATGGTCGCACTTACGGACATCCAATCGTGCTGCGTCCAGTTTCCAGTGAAGATGCCATGACGGCAGACTGGTCTCGATTACCGTACGAGTTGCTAGCGAAAATTTCCTCACGAATTACCAATGAAGTGCCTGGGATAAACCGAGTAGTGTTAGATATAACTAGTAAGCCGCCTGGCACGATTGAATGGGAGTAGTAATAAATGACTACCTTAGAGATTGTTCGTAACTCATTTTTGGTGCTGCATTTTGTTGGTATGGCAGCATTGCTTGGTGGTTTTTTGAGTCAGTTCCGCGCCAGAGAGCGAAAAATTCAAGCTGGCATGTTGCATGGTGCATACCTGGCACTGCTAACTGGTATTGGCTTAGTTGGAATTCGTTATCCGCTGCATGATGAGAATCCAGCTTATCCACTACCAGACAATGCGAAGATTTTTGTCAAACTGTTATTGCTGGTGGTAATTGTTATCTTGGCAATTACTGCAAAGAAGAAACCTGCAGTTGATTCCGGCACCTGGTTAGGAATTGGCTTGCTGAGCTTCACCAATATTGTGATTGCCGTTTTCTGGTAATTACTGCGTGTTAGCTACATAAAACGCTTCGGCATATCTACCGGCGGCAAGGCCACCTCGTGCAGCTGCCATCGCACCCCAACTTGTAATGCGTTCAGTTAAATCCGGCATTTGAGTCGTTTGCGAAACGTGCGCGCGAAGCGCATCAATTTTTAGATCAATGGTGTCAGTAATATCAACAAAAGTATTTGGCGTTGGATGCGCCATAATCCAAGCTTCGCTCACTGTCCAAGGCTCAAGACCTGCTTCGAGTAAATCAGGAAAAGCAAACAAGTTTCGGGCATCTGGATAAATTGCCTGCATGGTGGCTTCGCCAACTGCCATGTGGTCTGGATGTGATGAAAATACTCTTTCCCAATTTCGCTCTGGTGATTGAGTAATGATCACTTCTGGTTTGACCCGACGAATCTGAGCCACTACTGCTTTGCGTAATTCCAACGTTGGGAACAAGTGGCCGTCATCTAATCCCAGAAAAGTTATGTCGGTAACGCCAAGTACTTGCCCAGCCGCAATTTGCTCAGCACGACGAATTTTGCGCATTTCAGTTCGACTTACACTTGGATCTTCGCCACCCTGATGGCCATCAGTGCAGATGCAATAAGAGATTGTCGTGCCTAACTCGCGCAGTTTGGGAATTGTTCCGCCTGCGCCAAAATCCAGATCATCTGGGTGGGCGGTAACTATCAATACGCTGCTAGGACGCTCAATCATTCAATTACTCCAAAACCTGAGGATTTTTCTGGGATTTTTCCCGACATAACATCACTATACCTGCTTTTTTAAGGGAATCATGCGAGGGTTTGACCATGCCCTTCCCCCAGATCAGGGCTGCGGGAGTAATTCTGCTCGGAATTAGCCTTGCGTTAATTCCAGCATTACCAACCGCAGCATTAACCGTGTCGAGCAATAGCAGCGTGCAATCTGCCCTGCCAGTGCTGAAATATGGGGATAAGAAATCTGCAGTTCTTCGACTGCAAGTATTGCTAGGCGTGACTCCAACCACTGGTGGCTTTTTTGAAAAAACTAAAGCTGCGGTTGAACAAATCCAACGGGAAAATAAACTGCCAGTAACTGGCGTGGTAGATGCTGCTACCTGGGCAGTGCTTGGCGTTAAATCTGCGGCCGATTTGAAGGCGTTGCCAAAATCTGCTGATGAAACCGCAACTGCAACAAATCAGCAGATTGCAAAAAAGATTCCAACGGTTAAACCAGGCGACAATTCAACCGCAGTAAAGCGACTACAGGTATTGCTTGGCGTATCACCGGCTTCTGGCAGATTTTTAACTTTAACGCGCGCTGCAGTTGAATCAGTGCAGAAAGCAAACGGCTTAAAAGTAACGGGAGTGGTTAATGCCAAAACTTGGCAAGCATTAGGTATAGCTTCGTTTTCCCAATTTCAATCATTACCAACATCACCTGGCCAACAAAGTTCGCTGCCAGTTTTGAAATACGGCGACAAATCAGATGCCGTGAAGAAGTTGCAGATTTTATTAGGTGTAACCCCAGTTACCGGTGGATTCTTTGACAAAACTAGAGCCGCGGTAATTGCTGTGCAGCGAGCAGCCAATTTATCTGCCTCTGGCTCGGTTGATAACGCGACCTGGCAAGCGTTGGGAATACTAAGTTCAGCCCAATTTGATGCGCTACCAATCGCGATTGTGGTGGAGCAACCAGATTCAATTCCAGAGCCAGAGCCACA
>JBJOHY010000141.1:0-16571 GCA_046047475.1 Actinomycetota bacterium
AGAGTAGTCAAGGACGGTAAATGAGGTAAGTCGAGAGTGAAATTTTCTGGCCCAGATTTGGTGTGATCTAAATCTCAAGCACGCTCAGGCAGCAAACCCAATCGGTTATAGGCGGTGTTGACTGTGGCTGTGGCCACCGCTCGAGCCTTGGTAGCACCATGCTCGATCTGCTGCTGCAGCGCGGCTGGGTCGCTCAGCAACTCCTGGGTTTTGGTTCGAACTGGATCAATTACTGCAACCAGAGCATCTGCTACCTGCTGCTTGAAGGCTCCGTAACCAAGACCTGCCACGCTGGCGGCAGTGGCTTCAATTTCTTGATTTGTTGCTGCGGCAAGTAGGCCAACTAAATTAGCAATTCCAGGCTTTGCTGCTGGATCGTAAGTTACTTCTCGATCACTATCAGTTACGGCAGATTTAATTTTCTTTGTAATCTGATCATTGCTATCCATAATGAAAACCGCACCAGCAGGTGATGACTTACTCATTTTCGAAGTTGGATCTTGTAAATCTAATACTCTTGAATTTCCAACTACCGTCATAGTTTCTGGCAACGTAAATGTCTGACCATAGGTGGAGTTGAATCGTTGTGCTAAATCACGTGTTAACTCCAAATGCTGACGCTGATCATCTCCGACTGGAACATACTTTGGCTGGTACAGCAAAATATCGGCTGCCTGCAAAATCGGGTAGGTGAATAAACCTACGGTGGATCTGTCCGCACCCTCTTTTTGCGATTTATCTTTGAACTGCGTCATGCGTGATGCTTCACCAAATCCAGTAATACACGAAAGCACCCAAGCTAACTGCGAATGTTCGGCCAGATGACTTTGAACAAACACGGTGGATTTTGCTGGATCAATTCCGATAGCAATTAACTGGGCAAATGATGCAAGCGTGCGTTGCTTAATTGCGGCCGGATCATGATTAACCGTCAGCGCATGTAGATCAACTACACAATAGAAACAGTCGTGAGTGGCTTGCAAGTCAACCCACTGCGTGAGTGCGCCGAACCAGTTGCCAACATGAAATGAATCCATGGTTGGTTGGATTCCAGATAGCACTCGATCCCGTTGGCTGTTCACAGTGCAAATACTCCCATAATTAGAAGGAAAAATTACTCAGTGGCCGCTTCGGAATTAGGGGTGACAACCACTTTCATCCGGGATATTCGTCTAGCTTCAACTTTTGTTACCTCGAACTCGGCATTCTCAAACAACACCTTGTCGCCAACTTCTGGCAAGCGACCAATCTGCGACACCGCCCACCCGGCAACAGTTTCATAAGGTCCATCAGGCAGCTCAACGTCCGCCATTTCAGTAAAGTCCTCTAAATTTAGTAACCCATCGATATCATATTCACCGACTCCAGCGGCAATTGATGGTTTCTCAATCTCGTCATATTCATCGTGAATTTCGCCAATTACCTCTTCAACTAAATCTTCTAACGAAACAATTCCAGCAGTGCCGCCATATTCATCAACCACGATCGCTAAATGTTGACCAGCCTGACGCATTTCATGCATTGCGCTCAATACCGATTTAGTGCCAGGGAATTTCAGAATTTCTCTCGCAATATCCCTAACTCTAATCGAACGCTCGCGCATCTCTGGATTCAAAAGGTCGCGAACGTGAACAAAACCAATAACATCATCAAAACCGTCACCAGCCACTGGATATCTGGAGAATGGTTTATCACTAACCCACTGGGCAGCCTTAAAGATTGGCTCATCAGCTTCAATAAACTCAACCTCAGTTCGTGGCAACATCACTTCTCGAACTTCTTTGTCCGCTAACGAAAACACATCAGCCAAAATAGTTCGCTCTTGTTCGGAGATATTTTCTTGCGAGGCAACCAGATCACGTAACTCATCAGCTTCAATTGCGCCGCGCTTTCCATGTGGATCAACGCCAAAAATCCGCACAATTAAATTTGTTGATACCGATAACAGCGCAATGAATGGCTTTGAAATTCGTGCCAAAATCTCCACCGGAACGGCAAGGACCAATGCAAAACCAACCGTGTGGTGTAGTGCAAGGCGTTTTGGCACTAGCTCACCTAGCACTAGTGAAACAAAAGATATCGCCAGTGTAATCAAGATAAAAGCAGTAGTTTCGGACACCGACTCAGTAAATCCAAGCGATTCAAATCTAGGTGCCAAATCTGGTGCCAAACTTGAAGCACCAAAGCCAGCTGAAATAAATCCGGCCAAAGTTACGCCGACCTGCACCGCAGCCAAGAAGCGATTTGGTGCGGAAATCAACTTTGCCACTAACCGTGCTCGGCGACCAGTGAATTGTGAAATTTGACTTTCCCGAATTGAGATCAGACTTATTTCGGCAGCAGCAAACAATCCGCCTAGCAAAACGAAAAATAGAACAATAAGTATGTCTCTTACCGGATCACCCATGCAGTTATTTCATAGCTTTCTCTAGATTTTCAGCAATTGCAGCGAGAAATTCCTGAGTGGTTAAATAAGGTTCATCTGGACCAATCAATAAACTCAAATCTTTGGTCATTTTTCCTTCTTCAACCGTTTTAATACAAACTTTTTCCAAAGTCTCTGCGAATTTCGTTACCTCTGGGGTGCCATCCATCTTGCCTCGATAACTTAACCCTTGAGTCCAAGCAAAAATGGATGCAATTGGATTTGTTGAGGTTGGCTTGCCTTGTTGGTGCATTCGATAGTGTCTAGTTACCGTGCCATGCGCTGCTTCTGCCTCAACCGTCTTGCCATCGGGCGTCATCAACACACTAGTCATTAAACCTAGCGAACCAAAGCCTTGTGCAACAGTGTCAGACTGAACATCGCCGTCATAATTCTTACAAGCCCAGACATATCCGCCCTCCCACTTCATTGCGGCTGCCACCATGTCATCAATCAGGCGATGCTCATAGGTCAATCCAGCTTTTTCAAAGTCTGCCTGGAACTCAGCCTCATATACCTCTTGGAAGATGTCCTTGAAGCGTCCATCGTAGGCTTTCAAAATCGTGTTCTTAGTTGACAAATAAACTGGATAATTTCGACTTAAGCCATATCGCATCGATGCACGGGCAAAATCACGAATTGAGTCATCCAAGTTATACATAGCCATCGCCACACCGCCAGCTGGGAAGTCATAAACATTAAGTTCCATTGGGGCAGATCCATCGGCTGGAGTAAAGGTGAGTGTCAGTGAACCTGCGGTTGGCACCTTGATGTCGGTTGCTCGGTATTGATCACCAAATGCGTGACGACCAACCACAATTGGTTTAGTCCAACCAGGAACTAATCGTGGAATATTGCTAATAATGATTGGTTCTCGGAAAATAACGCCACCGAGAATGTTTCGGATTGTGCCATTTGGCGACTTCCACATTTTCTTCAAACCAAATTCAGCAACTCGAGCCTCGTCTGGGGTGATTGTTGCGCACTTTACTCCGACACCATACTGCTTGATTGCATTTGCCGAATCAATTGTCACTTGATCATCAGTTGCATCACGGTTCTCAATACTCAGATCGTAATATTTTAGATCTATGTCAAGGTAAGGAAGAATTAGTTGGTCTTTGATGAATTGCCAGATGATTCGAGTCATCTCATCGCCATCTAATTCAACGACTGGATTAACTACCTTGATTTTGCTCACTGCACTCTCCTGTTTTCTTATTTATTACAAAGATTGAACATCAGCTTGCTTGGTACGGACTGCTTCCGCCGCAACCAATAATTCAGATTTCTCCGACTCAGTGAGCGCAGTTTCAACTACCTGGACTACACCGCTCTTACCAATTTTTGCCTCAACACCTAGATAGACTCCAGATATCCCATATTCACCATCTACCCAAGCGCAAACTGGCATTACTGCATTTGAGTCTTCAATTACAGCTTTAGCCATTCTTGCGGCAGCTGCTGATGGTGCGTAATAAGCCGAACCCGTCTTAAGTAAGGCAACTATTTCCGCGCCGCCATTCCTGGTGCGAACTACTAGTTCTTCAATTTTCTCAGCTGGCATCAATTCACTTAATGGCTTGCCATTTACTAAACAACGAGATGGAACCGGCACCATGGTGTCACCATGTGAGCCCAAAGTTAATGTCTGCACGCTTCCTACTGGCACATTCAATGCTTCGGCAACAAAAAACGTGAAACGTGCGGTGTCTAACATGCCAGCTTGACCCATCACTTTATTTTTTGAGAAACCCGTTGCAAGTTGGGTTAACGCTGTCATTTCATCAAGCGGGTTAGAAACCACAATCACAACTGCATCTGGTGCGTGCTTAGCGATCTGCTCAGCCACTGAGCGAACAATCTTGGCATTCACCTCGATTAGATCCATTCGGCTCATACCTGGTTTTCGCGGCAAGCCTGCAGTGATTACTACTACATCTGATCCAGCGATCGCTTCATAGCCCGCACCCTCGGCTGTTGTGGTTTGGCCAACAACCAGCGTCTCAAAGCCTTCGATTCCTCGTGACTGATTCATATCCAAGGCAAGACCTTCTGCTTTGCCTTCAACAATGTCGGTAAGCACTACTTTTTCAAAAATGTCATATTCGGCCAACCTAAGTGCTGTGGTTGAACCATAAAATCCGGCACCAATAACTGAAACGACTCCTTTGTGAGCCATTATTTTCCTCCAAGAATTGAGTAAATTCGGTGGTTAAGCATACTGGTGACCACTATCGCAGCTACTAGCTCAACCAGTAGGAATCACCAGGCCAAGCACCATCAAGCAGGTGGCAAAGGCAAGATATAGCGCGATATCGAATGATTTCGATCTCACGTGAAGTAATTTGTCAGCGGCTCCAGCTACTCGAGCAGCCACCAAAATTGCAGCAGCTAGCGCCAAAGCGAAGATTCCAGCCTTGAATGAATCTGTCAAAATCAACAAGATCGCAGTTGTGCTTACCGCAACAACCACACTCCAGACTAAATGTGCTCTAAGCCACTTCATTGCTGCCGCTCAGCTGCTTCTACTACATTCAGCAATAACATTGCCCTTGTCATTGGGCCTACACCACCTGGAACTGGCGCATGAAATGAACTTCGCTCAATTGCGCTTGGTGAAATATCGCCAATTAACCCTGCTGAACTTCGAGATATTCCAACATCAACTAGAACTGCCCCGGGCTTCACCCAATCCGCTTGAACCATATTTGGATTTCCGGCAGCCGCAACAATTATGTCGGCAGACCTAGCATGTTTGGCAATATCTTTAGTGCCGGTGTGACATAGCACGACGGTTGCGTTCTCACTTTTTCGAGTCAGCAATAAACCAAGTGGTCGGCCAACGGTTGTGCCGCGACCAATAATCACAACTTCTTTTCCGGCTAACTCAACCCCGTAATGATTCAACAAATAGATGATGCCCCGGGGAGTACAAGGTAATGGGGCCGAATTGCCCAAAACTAAATTTCCTAGATTTGTCGGATGTAATCCATCTGCATCTTTTGCGGAATCAATTGCTGATAACACCGCTCCAACATCAACTCCGGCTGGCAATGGCAACTGAATGATCATGCCAGTGCAAGCGGGATTTGCATTTAGTTTTTCAACTTCGCTGATGATCTCGGCTTGCGATGAGGTTTTGGGCAACTCAATCTGAATTGACTTAATGCCAACCTCGGCACAATCACGGTGCTTTCCTGCCACATAAGAATGGCTTGCCGGATCATCGCCAACCAAAATTGTCGCTAACCCAGGCTGGTTAGAAAGTTTTGCGACTCTGGCTTTCAATTCCAATCTCAGTTGAGCTGCTACTGCTCGACCGTCCAGCACTTGACTCATTGCGCAATCCTTTCAGTGCCAGAAATGGCGAACCCCAGTTAAATACATTGTGACACCAGCTGCATTTGCCGCAGCTATCACCTCGGCATCACGAACCGATCCGCCAGGTTGAACAATTGCAGAGACACCTGCCGCAATTAATTCCAGTACGCCATCAGCAAACGGGAAGAAGGCATCACTTGCAGCCACTGAATTAGTGGCACGATCCCCAGCGCGAGAAATTGCTAATCGCACAGAATCAACACGATTCACTTGCCCCATGCCAATACCAACAGTTGCACCAGCTTTAGCCAAAACTATGGCATTTGATTTGACAGCTCTAACGCTTCGCCAAGCAAACTGCAAATCCGCCAGCACCGACGCAGCAGCGGGGGCACCAGATACCAATTCCCAGTTCGATGGATCATCGCCAGGTGAATCAAAGTTATCAAAGTTTTGCGCTAAGAATCCACCACTTATCATTTTGATATCCACATTCTCACCAGTGGTATTAACTTGAAGTAATCGCAGATTCTTCCGACTGGAAAAAATCGTTAATGCAGCTGAAGAATAACTAGGTGCAACAATAACTTCAGTGAAAATCTCCGAGTTTAGTTCCGCAAATTTTTCATCAATTTCGCGGTTGGACGCGATAACAGATCCAAAAGCTGAGACTGGATCACATTCATGAGCCCGTTGATATGCCGCGGCAATACTGCTCGCAGTTGCGATTCCGCATGGATTCGTGTGCTTAATTATGGCGACCGTTGGGTCTAAATGATCCGATACTGCTCGTAATGCCGCATCTGCGTCCACTAAATTATTGAAGGAAAGTTCCTTTCCTTGCAATTGAATAGCGCTCGCAATTCCACCACTATTGGATTGATAAAGTGCAGCAGATTGTTGCGGATTTTCACCGTATCGTAATAATTGTTTCTTAGTGCCGCTAATTGATATGTAACTGCCATCATCCCGAGACATCCAATTAGCAATCGCATTATCGTAAGTAGCCGTGTGAATAAATGCTAATTTGGCTAATTCAGCTCGTAGGTCAAAACTAAACCCACCACTCTGTAGCGCAGTTATCGCGATCGAATATTGCGATGGGCTAGTAACCACCGCTACTGAACTGAAGTTCTTTGCGGCTGCTCGAATTAGTGTAGGACCACCTATGTCGATATTCTCAATTATCTCGGCATGGTCTGCTTCTGCCGCTACGGTTTTGGCGAACGGGTAAAGGTTTACGACAACCAAATCAAATGGCGCAATTTCTTGATCAGCTAACTGTGCGAGATGTTCTGGATTATTTTTAGCAGCGAGAATTCCAGCATGAATTCTGGGGTGTAGTGTTTTTACTCGGCCATCCAGCATCTCAGCTGAGTTTGTAACTTCAGCCACTTCAATAACAGCTCCACCAAGTTCTCGGATTCGAGCTGCCGTGCTACCGGTAGAAACTATCTCTACTCCTGCAGAACCTAATGCCGGGACCAGCATCTCCAAACCGGATTTATCGGAAACGGAGATCAATGCTCGCTTAACTTCTAGTGTTGAGTTCATCTCTCAATCCCCGCCCACAGATCAGATTGTTGGCATAACTTAACCACAACCTGGACCAATTGAACCCGTTCAACTTCCTTTATTCGCTCGTGGAGCGAAGATTCAGTATCGCTGGCAAGAACTGGCACTGTTTGCTGCGCCAGAATCCGACCTGTGTCAACACCTTCATCGATGTAGTGAACGGTCGCTCCACTTTGCTGGACTCCTGCTGCTAGCGCATCTGCAACCGCATGCGCGCCAGGAAATTTTGGTAGCAGGGAAGGATGCGCATTGATAGTAGGAACAACTCGAAACAATTCTGATTTGATAATGCGCATAAATCCGGCACTAACTATGAGGTCTGGCTGGAATCTCATAGCTGTCTCAAATAATTGTTGTTGCCAGTCTGAAGATACATAACGTTGATAATTAAGCGGAATAGCTTCAATTCCAGCAGCAGCAGCTCGTTTCAGTGCTAATGAATCAGCGTTATCGGAAACCACAGCAGAAATTTGGAAGACTTCTCCCCGTGCTGGCGAGTCAATTAAAGCTTGCAGCAAACTTCCGCTGCCCGAGGCTAGGACCACAATGTTACGCATTGCGCTGCTTCGCATTTCTATTCTTAATCCACCTTCTAATGGCATCAACAATTAGCAGTAAAACAAAGGCTGGGGCGATTGTGACAAATACGCCGCCAATCATTGGTAGCCATTGTGGACCGAAAACGCTTAATCGACCAGGGCCAATTGCGCCGCCACCAATCAAACTAACCAACACTGTAACTGCTACCACAATGGTTAGTGCCATTATCGTATTTGTAATCAGAACTCGATAACTTTCATGGTGCAGCGACCACCACATTAAGAGCGCAAAGAAGACTGAAATCAAAAGTGGGAAAAGTAATAGATACCAGCCATAAGTAACTGTGGTAGTTGGTAACGCTGCTAGCCAAGGAAGCGCCGGCAGAGCAGATTGATCAACAACTGCAAATGAAGCTGCGGTGTCAATGCCAGTTGCAACACCCGGACCCAATAACCAGGCATAACCCCAACTTATGGCAATCGGAAAATATCCAAAAGTAAACAGCCAAACTAGAAACTTCTCTGTACTCGTATCAGCAATTGAATCAACCACATTCAATGCATTACTAAAATTTAGAATTAACATAACGGCAGCCAAAACGAGTGCTGCAACCAGCAGGATTGTGATTATTAATAGTCCAACTCGAAATCCAAATTTAATACTAATTGGCAATTCGACCGATGGCCATCCAAATACTTTAAGTGCCCCAAGCGATACAGCAACTAGCGAAACGACTGCCACCAGAAAGGCGGTGGTAAGTGGTGCTATTCCAATCACATCATCACTGGCCAACCAAGCAATCACAAAACTGATCGCACTATTAACCAAAATGATAGGTAGCGCTACTGCACTGATCTGACCAAATGTCGCAGTTGACACTCTAAACATTCGCATAGCCGCTCGACGCAGCATAAAAACTGGAAAAATAATTGTCAGTAGCGGCAGGACATCTATTGTGACTGTCGTAATTAATACTGGGACGCCATGACTTATTGGCCAAGCCAAAAATGCAGCTTTTATTGCTGCCGCTAAGGACCCAGCACCAGATGCACCAAGTGTCCAGATCACCAAGACTGGCAACGCTGCCATAACTACGCCAAAACTTGTTGCCCAGATTCCTGTGATCGCCGCAGGTGCAATCAGATCGCGAGGACTTACCGCTGGATCTGATTGCGACATTACTACTTCAGATTGTTCATAATCTGACGCATTAATTCAGCAGCTTGCGAAGGGGTTTTACCGACCTTCACTCCAACTGCTTCAAGTGCATCCTGCTTAGCCTGCGCCGTACCAGCCGAGCCAGACACAATCGCGCCAGCATGTCCCATGGTTTTACCTTCTGGTGCGGTGAAGCCAGCTACATAGCCGACGACCGGTTTAGTGACATGATCCTTGATGAACGCGGCAGCGCGCTCCTCAGCATCACCACCAATTTCACCAATCATGACGATGGCATCAGTATCTGGATCTGCTTCAAACGCCTTTAAGCAGTCAATGTGAGTTGTGCCAATAACTGGATCTCCGCCAATACCAACTGCAGTAGAGATGCCAAAATCACGAAGCTCATACATCATCTGATAAGTGAGGGTGCCCGATTTGCTTACCAGACCAATTCTGCCTTTTTTGGTGATATCGGCCGGAATAATTCCAGCATTTGATTCACCAGGGCTGATAATTCCTGGACAGTTAGGACCAATCAATCTGGTGGTTCCAGTTTCTAATGCATGGTTTACAAATGCCACGCTGTCATGGACTGGAATACCTTCAGTAATTACTACGCACAATTCAATTTTGGCATCAATTGCTTCCATCGCGGCAGCCTTCGCAAACTTTGGTGGCACAAAAATTACTGAAACATTTGCACCAGTTGCAGCCATTGCTTCACCAACCGAATTGAATACTGGAACTGCAGTGCCATCAAAATCAACTGATTGACCGCCTTTTCCCGGTGTTACACCAGCGACAACTTTGGCACCAGATTTCAACATCCGACTAGTGTGCTTAGAACCTTCACTACCAGTCATTCCTTGAACCAGAATTTTTGAGTTTGAATTTAAGAAAATTGACATTGAATTAATCCCCTATTTTCCAGCTGCTAGCTTTGCGACTAATCGCGCACCTTCATCCATGGTCTGTGCCATATGCACACCACTAAGTGCAGCATCGGACAGAATCTTGCGACCAGCTTCGGCGTTATTTCCATCTAAGCGAACTACTAGTGGCACGGAGATCTGCTTTCCTTGTTGTTTGAGTAGGGCAATTGCCTGCACAATTCCATTTGCTACTGCATCGCACGCGGTAATGCCGCCAAAAACGTTAACAAAGACTGATTTAACTGCTGGATCACTAAGAATGATTCCAAGTCCATTCGCCATTACTTCGGCCGATGCACCACCGCCGATATCTAAGAAGTTTGCTGGCTTCATTCCGCCAAACTCTTCACCAGCATAAGCGACCACATCAAGCGTGCTCATTACCAATCCGGCGCCATTTCCGATGATGCCAACTTCGCCAGCAAGCTTGACGTAATTTAAATCCTTTTCTTTTGCCGCAGCTTCCAGTGGATCCTCGGCGCCCTTGTCGACCAATGCTTCATGATCCGGATGTCGGAAAGCGGCGTTGTCGTCGAGCGAAACTTTGCCGTCAAGTGCGATTACATCACCATTAGGAGTTTGAACTAATGGATTTACTTCAACCAAAGTGGCATCTTCGGCAACAAAGACTTTCCACATGGCCTGTAACATCTCGACAACTTGATCTTTAATCTCTGCTGGAAAACTTGCCGCAGTTGCAATCTGTTCGGCCACTTCTTTGGTTACGCCAACTTTGGCGGAGATTGGAACTTTTGCTAAGGCAGCTGGATTTGTTGCAGCAACTTCTTCAATCTCAACGCCACCTTCAACACTTGCCATTGCCAAGAAAGTGCGATTGGCTCGATCGAGTAGGAATGAAACATAGAACTCTTTGGCGATATCTTCCGCCGGCGTTACCAATACCTGCCTTACTTGATGGCCCTTGATATTGAGTTTCAGGATGTCGCCGGCGCGATCGGCAGCTTCAGTCGGAGTTTTAGCAAGCTTTACACCACCAGCCTTGCCTCGACCACCGACTTTAACCTGAGCTTTCACTACCACCATGCCACCGAATTTGGCTGCTGCCGCTTCTGCTGCTGCTGATGTAGTGACAACTTCACCGCTTTGCGTTTTCACCCCATGTTTTGCAAACAATTGCTTCGCTTGAAACTCATAGAGATCCACGCAATACCGCCTTTCGTAACATATGTATTAGCAACTAATTTTTTAACGCAACAGTTGAACTCAACCATTGAACAATACTGTCAACTGGTGTTCCGGGCGTGAACACTTCGGCTACGCCACGTTTCTTTAATTCAATGATGTCAGCATCCGGGATGATGCCACCGATAAAGACTGGCACATCAGCCGCATCAGCTGCTGCCAATAACTCGATTACCTCCGGCACTAAAGTCATATGCGCACCAGACAAAACTGACAAACCAACTGCGTCAGCGTCTTCCGCAACTACGGTTGCAGCTATCTGGGCTGGGGTCTGATGCAGCCCGGTGTAGATCACCTCGTGCCCAGCATCCCTCAGCCCTCTGGCAATGACTTTTGCCCCTCGGTCATGCCCATCAAGACCTGGTTTGGCAATTACGACTCTAGACACAGGGCTCATCCTAGGGGAACGCGGTTCGCCCCCTATCAGTGAAGAAATGTGGCCTATCCCACTCACTTTATCCACATACTGTCCACAGAAAATCCACCCCTGAATTTCACCCCCTGCCCGAGATGGGGTATTCTTAAAACTACCTGAAAGCGCCCACCGGGCAAAACCGAACGCTGGAGGAAACCACGTGAGACGATCACGCGTGTTGACTGTTATATCTGCTCCACTCGCTATCGCGGCGCTATTGGCGACCTCATTTTCGGTCACCTCAATCGCCGCTACTAAGAACCAAGAAGCGAAAGAGATTGCAGCTGCGGTTGATCGACTTGAGGCCTCCCGAATGAGTTCCGGAACGGCTGCGGTTGAAACAAATCAAGAATTGGCCCTCGCTCGCGCCGTTGAGCAGACCACGAGAAGCCTGGTTCGTCAGCAAAAGAAATTAACCAAGATGGCCAAGATCGAGGCCAAGGAACGTAAAGCTGAGCTGGCACGACTAGCCGCTGAGCGCTTGATCCGAGAATCTCGCGCAATGCAGTTCCGAATTGTGATTCCAAAGAATCTGAATTTGCCGGCAACTTTCACGTCAGTTAAGCGGATTCCGCTTCCTGGCACGCGAACTACAGCTTATTTTGGTCAACGCGGTTGGCGCTGGCACGGTGGCGTTCACACTGGATTGGATTTTGATGGCTATTACGGTCAGTCAGTTAAAGCGGCTGCTGATGGCGTAGTTATTGCTCGCGGTTGGGATGGCTCATATGGCTACTCCATTTTGATAGCGCACGGCGGGAAGGTAACAACTCGCTACGCTCATTTATCCAGCATGGCAGTTTCAATAGGTGATCGAGTAAAGGCCGGCGAGCATATTGGCAAAGTTGGCTCGACTGGAAATTCATCTGGCACTCAC
The DNA here is from genome assembly GCA_046047475.1 of Actinomycetota bacterium. Lineage (GTDB taxonomy): Bacteria > Actinomycetota > Actinomycetes > S36-B12 > UBA5976 > AcAMD-5. The sequence continues at coordinate 12,453 of JBJOHY010000141.1, forward strand.
CTCCACTTTGAAGTGGCTATTGGCGATCGCTTGGTTAACCCACGAGACTGGCTAGCTACTCGCTAAAGTTTTTCTACCGGCGCATAGCGCAGTAATAACCTCTTTTCACCAGCAGTGCCAAAATCTATAGTTGCCGTTGCGTTATCACCATTACCGGCAACCGCCAATACTTTGCCCAAACCAAATTGCGTGTGATTAACCCGATCGCCAACCTCAAGCGCGATGATGGTTCGCTGCGGCGTTGATTTTGCTATTCGAGTGCTAACCGATTCTGAGCTAACAGTATGAACCGGATCTTCTCGAAGAAAGCGAATCAATTCGGGCGGAATCTCATCGATAAATCGAGATGCTGGGTTGTGCTGTGGCGCGCCCCATGCTGAACGACGAATTGCACGAGATAGATATAACCGTTGCATAGCTCTGGTTAACCCAACATATGCCAAACGCCGTTCTTCTTGAAGTTCGGTTGGATTACCAAGGGATCGAATATGCGGAAAGATGCCATCTTCCATGCCAGTTAGAAACACCACTGGAAATTCAAGTCCTTTTGCGGTGTGCAGGGTCATCAAGGTGACTAACCCGTCGTCATCATCTGGTAATTCATCTGAATCTGCCACTAATGAAGTGCGTTCCAAGAAGCCCAGCAGTCCCTCGGCATCTTCGCTTTGATCATAATCTGCTGCCACAGCTTCTAATTCAGCTAGGTTCTCTAATCGAACTTCATCTTGTGGATCTCCAGATTGAGCTAGTTCTTGGATGTAACCAGTTTGTTCTAGCACCGCCTGCAAAATTACCGGAGCGCCAGCGCCACCTTCAACTAGCACAACCAGATCTGAAATCAATTGATAAAAATCTTGCATGCTCGCCTGAGCTCGAGCCGTAAGTCCTGGAATCTGAGACGCCTGCCCGAGCGCCGCAAACATGGAAATGGAATTTCGCAGTGCCCAATCGCCAAGCTGAGATTCAGCTTTATCGCCAATCCCTCGCCTTGGCACATTCAAAATTCGACGCAGCGAAATGTCATCAGCCGGATTAGCGATTAACTTCAAATATGCCAGCGCGTCCTTAATCTCAGCTCGTTCATAGAACTTCAACCCACCAACCACTCGATATGGGATGTCGGATCGAATAAAGACTTCTTCAATGGCTCGAGATTGCGCATTGGTTCGATAGAAAACTGCGACATCAGAATATTTCAACTCAAAATCTGCCAGTTGCTTAATCTCGTTAACTATAAATCTGGCTTCATCATGCTCATCATCGGCAATATAAAAGCCAATCAGGTCTCCATCGCCTGCTTGAGTCCATAGCCGCTTAGGTTTGCGCTCAGTATTCCTGGATATAACTGCATTAGCTGCCGTCAATATATTCTGGGTGCTGCGGTAATTCTGCTCTAACACAATTGTTTTAGCAGTTGGATAATCCTGCTCAAAGTCTTGAATATTTCTAATCGTTGCGCCACGAAACGCATAAATACTCTGATCCGCATCGCCCACGACGCATAGTTGCGCCGGCGGGATACCTTCTTTCTCATTTCCAACTAATTCGCGTACCAAAACGTATTGTGCGGTGTTGGTGTCTTGATACTCGTCAACTAAAACATGTCGATATTTACGTCGATAGTACTCACGAATGGCTGGGATTGTTTGCAGTAACGCAACGGTGTGACCTATCAAGTCATCAAAATCCACCGCGTTTGATCTCGCTAAGCGCTGCTGATACTCGCGATAGATAGTAGCTAGCGTGCGCCGCGGTCCTTCATCTTCGGCAATTTTTGAGAAGTCTTCATAATCAATCAATTCATTCTTGAGATTTGATATTTGCGCTTGCATCGCTCGCGGCTGGAAGAATTTAGTATTAATATCCAAATCTCTGATTATTAAAGTAATTAAGCGTAATGAATCTGCTTGATCATAAATCGTAAATGATGAACTAAGTCCGAGTGCTGCACCATCACGGCGAAGAATTCGAACACAAGCACTATGGAAAGTTGATACCTGCATGCTCCGCGCCCTAGGGCCAACTAATTCCAGCACTCGATTTCGCATTTCGAGCGCAGCTTTGTTAGTAAACGTGATCGCCAAGATTTCTTCTGGCTGCGCATCACCCGTTTCAATTAGATGCGCAATCCGCCTAGTTAGCACCCGAGTCTTGCCTGAGCCCGCGCCAGCGACAATTAGCAGTGGCACGCCGCGATGCAGCACTGCCGCTTGCTGTTCTGGGTTTAAATCAGTTAGGTCTGAAACGGGTTTGCTCACTGCTCTAGTCTAGAGATTTGCTTCACTCGCCCCAACCAACAATCGCCATCGAGACATTTGCTGAGCCAGAATTTGTTGTTGCTCGCAACGTGCGTGATTGGTTCAAGGAGACCAATGCCAAAGATGTCCTTGGATCAGCGCTTGGAATTCCAATATTAGGTGCAACTGGTTTGCTCCCTCCCCAGATCAGCAAACCAGTCGCACCTAAGCCTCGTTGCACCGTTACCGCAACCAACACTGAAGTTGCTTGTGGTGGAATAGTTGAAATATTGGTTAGATCAGCAATTGCATTTCGAGTGTTATTAACTGAAGTGCTGCGCATCGCTAGAACTGGCCTAATTGGAACAATGCCAGAAATTCCAACGGTCGGATCGCTTCCCAAATACCAATTACTATGAACCATCACCGTCGCTGGTGAATTTCCAGTATTTGTGAAAGTTAAATCTCTGCTGCCGCGAAGTGAGATTACGCCATCAGCGGTTGCGCCATATCGGACCGAAAGCTGAGTTTGATTGCTAGCCGACACCGTTACCCGGCCAGCACCAGCTGCAGTAACTGATACCGCAACCGATGCGGCCTGTGGTTGATCGCCAACTGTTGCCCGAGGCAGATTTAGCACTCGAATCTCACCGGGCTGAAGTGGTGTGCGAATGTCAAGCAATGGTGTCGAAACTAACTTGATAGATCGTCTTGGTGCAGTTGAGAAGGTCTGCTCTCCAGACGAGAAATAGCCAATCACATCAAGTGCCACATCGGCGGCACCAGTTGAAACGGCAACTGCAATTGAGCCATCTGCTCCTACTGGAGCAATCGTTTCCGCCGAGGCCGATCCGCCCATAGCAACTGGCACCGTAACTACGCTGGGGGCAGCTGCACCTCTAGCCCAAACCGAGATCGAACTTGGCGCATTGCTATTAGTGACGGTGGCGCGCAACAAAACTGCAGTAACCCCAGTTGCTGGAATTTCTGGAATTGCAACTAACTGCCTGGTCGGAATAACCGGAATAATTCCAGCATCAGGTAATGGCTCTATCGCATTTGGTATCGCATCTGTAATTTCTGGCACCGGTACTGAATTAATGATTGGTAAATGCAGATACCTGTTGTCCGTAACGCTTCGTTTTCCACCTAACCGACATGGTTGAGTGACACCCAGTCCGCTCTTGGTATCTAAAATTCGAGTTGGCGTAATTGCAGTAAGTTGTTGTGGCGTCGTTACTGCTAGCGGTGCTGGTGCACTTGGAGATTCCTCGCAAATTGCCAATGTCTGAGCTTGTGGATTCCAATATGAAGTCATTGCTGCTGCGCCGTCCCAGGTCATGGACATATGAACATGGTCACGGTGACAGTAGTTGTCATAATTCGATCGCTGCTTTGCTGGGTCTGTGGTGCAACCGCCAACATCTCGCCAGCCTTCATCTGCTCGATAAATTCCCCAGATCCGACCATTCCAAATCACATACATGATTCCCATGCGACGAGCATTAGCTCCTGGTCGACCATCTTCACCTGGTGCGATCAGCCACGCCAGAAATGCTTCAACTTTTGCGCGTTGTTCCAAATTGCGCCAGTGATACATCCAGTCCAGCGCTCGACCTTCTTTGTGTTCGCTAGTACCGCCGCGATCACAATCGCGATAAATACCTATGGTGGTTTCACCATAAACTTGCTTTAACAATTGCCGCAATCGATCAGCACCAGTTTTTGGATTTGGATCACAAATAGTTTGCGCCTGGTATTCACCAGCTGCATCAAATGGCACTCCTGGTGCAACACCTGGTGGCACAGGACCAATTGGCAAAGTCGGTTCTGGTTGTGGCTCTGGTTGTGGCTCTGGCTCAGCTGGTTCTGGTTGTGGCTC
>JBJOHY010000142.1:0-4345 GCA_046047475.1 Actinomycetota bacterium
TGCACCAGCTGCCGTGCCCAACAGTAATTGCCTAGCGCCAGCTCTTATCCAATGTTCATCAGTAATGTATCCAACCGTGCCACCGGTAATGAACAACGCAACTGCCGTAATCATTGCTGAATAAAAGACTGAATCTGCGCCAAAAAAGTACGGAATCAACGGAACTATTGCGCCAATAGAAAATGCGAGAAAGGATGACCCGGCAGCCAAAATCGGGTTAACTTGTTGGGCAACAAAACTTTCAATGCTGTCTGAACTAACTGAATCTCGAGCGTGCTTCACTAACAGATTTCGCTGCGAGACCACAGAAACGTACTCCCCCGCAGCCATGCTAAATGCTCCAGCTCCTAATCCAGCTAATCCTGCAAGAATTACGGTTTGAGTTTGAGCCGCTCCAGCAGCGGTGGCGCCTGCGGCAACACCAGCAATCAACGCAATGTTTGAAACTAATCCGTCCATCACGCCAAACACCGCGGGACGTAACCAGCCACCACCGAACTTTGAATTTTCGCTATCAGACACTACTTAACCTCATTATCGTTGCGATATTCTATTGGTGAAGCATCCTTCTGATTAGTTCGCCTGGCAAACCAAATCGCAGCAATAACTAAAATAATTAGAGCTGTGTAGGTATTTAGCCTGAAACCGCCAGCCTCATTAACTGGATCAATCCGCAACTGTTCGATAAATAGTCTGCCGAAAGAGTACAGCGCCACGTAAAGCAAAAAAACCCTGCCGTTATTTAGTTTATATCTTCGCTCCACGAAAAGTAATATCGCAACGACAATGATTGCCCAGATAGATTCATACAGGAAAGTTGGGTGAAACGTTTCAAATCCTTCGTAGCCAGCCGGCCGCTTCGCCAAATCTATTTCAAGGCCCCAAGGAAGGTTTGTTGGTGAGCCAAACAATTCTTGATTAAAGTAATTTCCAACTCGCCCTATCGCCTGTGCCATCAAAATTCCAGGTGCAACTGCATCAGCTAGCGGTGCTAGATGAATCCCCATACGTTTTGCCGCAATCCATGCACCCAGCGCGCCAAATCCAATCGCACCCCAGATCCCGAGTCCGCCTTGCCAGATCTTGAATGCATCAATCGGATTTGCACCAGTCCCAAAATAGAGTTGAGCATCGGTAACTACGTGATAAATGCGCCCGCCAACAATGCCAAATGGAACTGCCCAAACGGCCACATCGGAAATCTCGCCAGCTTTTCCACCAATTTTCTGCCACCTGCGGTCTCCCCACAGCACGGCAACCACGATGCCAATAATTATTGCTAGCGCATATGCCCGCAGCGGAAATGGACCTAGATACCAAACTCCACTAGCCGGGCTGGGGATTCCCTGCCAGAAAAACATACTTTTTAATTTCCGCCACGAACTGCAGTCAAGAATGCCTCTTGGCTATCGAAAGCACTGTCTGGCAATGGCTGACCATCTAGCCAAATGGTTGGCGTTCCTTCAACGCCGGCATCAAACGCCCATATGTTTGAATTGGCTACCCATTCAAAATACTTTCCAGAGTCAACGCAACTATCGAATCGCTGCGGATCTGCAACTCCAGCTCCAGCACCAAATAGTTTCAACTCGATATCCGTCCAACCGGTGCCTTCAACTGCAGGCGCGTTAGCGAAGATCGTCCGGTGAAACTCAGCTGCTACTCCTTCATCTGCTGCGCAACCAAGTGCGTTTGCTGCTCGGAGCGATGAACCTTTAGATTGTGGCAATCGCTTGTCAAGAAAAAACATCGGTTGGAACATCACGCGCACTTCATCTGAGTCGATTAACTCCTGAACTGCTTCACCAAATGCCGCCTCAAATGACTGACAAGCAGGACATTGGGCATCTTCAAAAATCTGCAACAAGGGCGCAGATTCGGGTGCATTTCCAACCACAAGTCCATAAGTTTGACTATCAGCACCACTCGGCGCAATGGCTGAGGCATTTGGTTCAGCAGTTGGACCGGTGCTTGATGAGGTATTGCGATTTAAGAAGGCGAAAGTAAGGATGCCAGCCACGATTAAAACCACAACTGCTACGCCAGCGATAGTGATTATTTTTGCCTTACGCTCTGCAGCTTGATTAGCTGCGGCAAGTTCTGCCGCGCGTTGCTTAGCTGTGTTCATGGTTCATCCCTTGTCTCGAGGTTTCCTATTTTACTCAGTTCGACTCGTGGCGGCAGATAGTGCTGCAGCAAGTTCTCCCACTCGGGCAACCGCGGCCTCATCGTCTACTGCGTTTAGAATCTCTCGAATGAACGCGGAGCCGACAATCACACCATCGGCGAACTGGGCAATCTCACGTACTTGATCAGGATTGTTAACCCCAAGCCCTACGCAAACCGGCAGATCTGATTTGCTTCTTACCCGACTGACTAATTGTGCAACATTACTGCTTTGCGCCGATTTAACACCTGTTACACCCATCAAGCTTGCCGCATAGATAAAGCCAGAGGCATTTTCGGCTACCAACTCAATTCGCTCATCAGTGCTGCTAGGCGCTACCAGAAATATATTGTCCAGATCTCTTGAATTGACATGCCTTAGCCAATCTGAAGCCTCATCTGGAATCAAATCGGGCGTGATTACGCCGGCTCCCCCACTATTTCTCAGATTTTCAAGAAATTTTTCCGAGCCATACTTGAACAATGGATTGTAATATGACATAACAACTGCAACTGCTCCAGCTTGGTTAACTCGAGCTACGGCATCAAAAACATCAGTTGCCTTTACTCCTTGATCAAGTGAACTTTGCACTGCTGCTTGAATTGTTGGACCATCCATCAGTGGATCTGAGTACGGATAGCCAATTTCAATCAGATCTACGCCATTTTCAACAAGAGCATCGATTAATTTCAAGCACAGCTCACGTGATGGAAATCCAGCAGGTATATAAGCAATTAGCGCAGCGCGATTGTCCTGTTTTGTTTTGGCAAACAGCTCGGCGATTGCATCTGTCATGCAATCACGTCACCGACAGGTAAACCAAACCACTTTGCTGCAGTAACAACATCCTTGTCGCCTCGCCCTGAGCAATTCAACAATATGCTGGATCCCGGACCTAGTTTTTTGCCTAATTTGATGGCGCCTGCAATTGCATGCGCTGTCTCAATTGCAACCAAAATTCCTTCAGTTCTGGCCAACTCGGACATCGCCGACATCGCTTCTGAATCGGTGATTGGCTCGTAAATTGCTCTGCCAATATCCTTCAGGTAGGCATGCTCTGGGCCAACCCCTGGATAATCCAATCCCGCAGAGATTGAATGCGACTCAATCGTTTGCCCTTCTTCATCTTGAAGAACATAGCTTTTTGCGCCATGCAAAATTCCAACCGACCCACCTGTAAGTGTGGCTGCATGCTTACCAGATTCGACACCACTGCCCCCGGCTTCATAGCCAATTAATTGAACATCATCATCTAAGAAGGCGGTAAAGATTCCAATCGCATTACTGCCTCCTCCAACGCATGCGGCAACAGCAGTGGGCAAATATCCGTAATCGCGAAGCATTTGTTCGCGTGCTTCAGAACCAATAATGCTATGAAAATCTCTTACCATTGTCGGAAATGGATGTGGTCCGGCAACTGTTCCCAACAGATAGTGAGTATTTTCAACATTCGTTACCCAGTCCCGCATTGCTTCATTAATTGCATCTTTCAACGTGCGAGATCCAGTTGTAACCGGTACGACTTCGGCACCAAGTAACCGCATTCGAGCGACATTAAGTGCCTGTCGCTTAGTGTCTTCTTCGCCCATGTAGATAACACAATCTAATCCGAGCAACGCTGCTGCAGTTGCAGTTGCAACTCCATGTTGCCCAGCACCAGTCTCAGCAATTACGCGCTGCTTCCCCATCCGCTTAGTTAACAGCGCTTGACCTAGTACATTGTTTATTTTATGTGATCCAGTGTGGTTTAGATCTTCCCGTTTTAACAAAATCTGCGCACCGCCAGCGATTTCACTAAAACGCTTTGCATCTGTTATTGGCGTTGGTCTGCCCGAATAGTTTCGATGTAGATCTGAAAGTGCAGCATTGAACTCAGGATCTAACTTTGCCGATCGATATTCTGCGTCTAATTGATCAAGTGCTTCAATTAGTGCCTCCGGAACAAACCGGCCACCAAATTCGCCAAACTTGCCTGAGCTAAGTTGCGCTGTCATTGCTAGGCACCTCGAGGATGCTTCAATGCTGGATGTGCCCCTGCAGCGACAAGCTCATGCACAGCTCGTCGTGGATCCTTGTCTGTTACTAACGATTCGCCAACCAAAACGGCTTGCGCACCTAAATTCGCATAGGCAACCAAGTCGTGCGGTCCTCGAACGCCGCTTTCGGCAATCTTGATGC
>JBJOHY010000143.1:0-4277 GCA_046047475.1 Actinomycetota bacterium
GTGCTTGACGACATTGCCTTACTGCAAGCGATAAAACGTAATGGTGGAAAAGGTGGCGTAATTGACGGTACGAAATTGGCTACCACCCGCATGTATCGAAATGTAACTGAATTAACAGATGGCTATACCAAGTCACTTTGGAGTGCCACACCAAACCGAAACAGCTCCAGAGCGCTGTCAGCACTTTTGATTTTGGCCTACCTGATACCACCAATCGCTGCATTGAGCAGAATCAACTCAAGAGTTGCCCGAGCAGGTGCGGTCGGTTACTTAGCTGCTATCGCTTCTCGATTTATTATTGCGAAACGAATTGGCGGGCGGGATTTTCCGGATTCGGTAACGCACCCAATTTCAATTCTGGGCTATGTATCACTCACTGAGTTATCTTGGCGGAGAAAACTGAAAAACAAATTGCACTGGCGTGGAAAGAAGTTGCCGTGAGTCAAATAGTGGTAATAGGTGCTGGCATGGGCGGCATGTCCGCTGCTGCTCGACTACAAGCCCTAGGCCATCAGGTAACCGTGATTGAGCGACGCGATACCTATGGCGGAAAGCTGGCTAAGTACGAGCAGGACGGATTTGTTTTTGATTTAGGCCCGTCGCTGTTTACTATTCCAAGCGTTTATCGAGATTTATTTGATCGAACTGGCAAGCCGCTTGATAAATATCTTGAGTTAAGTACGCCATCTCCCGCTTTCCGGTATCAATTTGCAGATGGCACTCAGGTTTCGCTACCGGCAGCAGATCCTGGTCTTATTGCAGTTGAACTAGAACGAGCCTTGGGTGGATCGGCAAAATCGGAGTGGCTAGCTTTAATTAAGCAAGGTGCGATGGCGTGGCAGTTAACTCGAACTCCGATTTTAGAATCCCCGCTTCGTGGTCTTCGCGACTTGATAAAGCTAGCAAAGCGACCCAAGGACATCTTCGTCATTAAGCCCTGGCTTTCTTTGCGAAAGCTAGGAAACAAAACCTTTACCAATCCCAAGCTCAGCTTCATCTTGGATAGATACGCGACCTATACCGGATCTGACCCGCGAAAAACACCTGCAGCATTAGTGACCATTCCATATGTCGAGCAGGTATTTGGCGCTTGGCATATCAATGGAGGCATAACAAAGTTAGCCGATGCTGTATATCAGCGATGTTTAGATCTTGGAGTAAAGTTTGAATTCAGTTCTGAAGTGATCAAAATTGAAACTAAGTCAGATCAGATTAGTGCCGTGATAACTAGCAACAAATCCTTTCCTACCCAAATAGTCGTAGCCAATTGCGATGCATCACTGCTATATGGAAAACTGCTAGATCATCCATCAAGTAAAACACAGTTACGTAAACTTAATAAGTCAACACCTTCATTGGCAGGATTCATTCTGCTATTAGCTGTCGAGGGTCGCACCCCTAACTTGGCTCATCACAATATCTGGTTTCCGGAGAATTACGACAATGAGTTTGATGAAATTTTTGGCAAACATCCAAAACCGGTTGCCGATCCGACAATTTATGCCTGCGTTCCGGATGATCCGCAAATGCGACCTAACGAAAATAGCGAGTCTTGGTTTATCTTGGTTAATGCCCCCAGACACAGTGACCAAGTTGATTGGACCGATCCGGAACTTAAGAATGAGTACGCGGAATTAATAATTCATAAATTGGCGGAGCGTGGTGTAGATCTCGCCGGGCGGATCCATTGGCAGGTTGCCTTGACGCCAGCAGATCTGGCTGAACGATATGCCGCACCTGGTGGCTCAATTTATGGCACCAGCAGCAATGGTGCGATGTCCGCATTTTTGAGACCAAGCAATATTGGGTCGGTTAGCGGCCTTTATTTGGTCGGTGGCAGTTCACACCCGGGAGGTGGTCTGCCGCTAGTTGGGCTATCGGCTCGAATTGTGGCGCAATTGATTGGTAAAGCCGAGAAATAATTGGATTGTGCTGATTGCTGTTATTAGCCCAAGCAGGGTTACCCCAATAGTTAATGCGGAGTTTTCCGTTCCGATCAGAAAAACGCCAACGTTCAGCATGATGAACATAATTACTCTTGTTGGTCGCTCCGCGATTGTTATCCGACCTGCTCCAGCGATCCCAAGGCTGTTTGCTTTAGTTCGAACATATTCCATAATTAAGATCAACATACCTAACCAAATAACGGAATTAGTGCTTGCCCCAGCAAAGATTAAAGAAGTAAACCAAATTAATTCAACACTTCGATCCATGATTACATCTAAGACAGCACCAAACTTGGTCTTCTGTTGTTTAATTTCAGCTATTGCACCATCGACACCATCGAACAAACTGCTGAGCATTGCTACTAGGGCTGCAACTAACCACAATTCATAATAAACAAATATGGCTGCACTCGCACCAACCAGGCCGCCAAACACAGTTGCGCCGTTTGGCGAAAATCTTAGCTTTATTAAAGCGATCGCTAGAAAATAAACCACTGTTAAGAACCATCGAATAACGAAAAGATCAGGTGAACTGTGAGTAACCTGCCAGGTTGCTAAATATTGCTTGCGATTCATGAGATTAAATTCAGCCATACCTGTTTTGCTGCGGTCGATTTGTTCATGGTGTAAAAATGAACTCCTGGTGCACCGCCAGAAATAAGTTCCCGCGCAAAATCTGTCGCAAAGTCAATACCTCGTTTGATGATCTCATTGGCTTCATTGCCTGCGTTATCAAAGTAATCCCGCACTTGCTTTGGCATTGGCGCGCCCGCTAATTGAGAGAATTTCACAATTTGTCGCCGATCAGTAAGTGGCATTATGCCTGGCCTAATTGGAATTTCAATTCCAGCTGCTTTAGCGTTTTCAGAAAAGCGAAAATAGGAATCTAGATCAAAAAATAATTGCGTGATTGCAAAACTTGCCCCCGCATCTTGTTTTGCCTTTAGTACTTGTAAATCAAACTCTGGTGATGGTGATTGCGGATGTTTATCTGGGAAAGCAGCAACGCCAATATTTGTCATACCCAACTCATTGGCTAGTTGCACTAACTCAACGGCGTAATTTAGACCGTCCGGATGTGGCTGCCAAGCTTCATTGATTCCACCAGGTGGATCACCACGCAATGCCATCAATGAGGTGATTCCAGCAGCTTGTTGCTCTTGAATTATTTGGACAAGCTCTGCCCTGGTTGCCCCAACGCAGGTTAAGTGTGCAACTGGCAGCAATGAGGTTTCTTCCCGAATCCGCCGGGTAATGCGAAGGGTTCGATCTCTAGTGCTGCCACCCGCGCCATATGTAACTGAGACAAAATCTGGCTTAAGCTGGGCTAGATCATTGATTGCTGTCCAAAGTGCGCTTTCGCCCAGATCAGTGCTTGGCGGGAAGAATTCGAAGGAAATTCCACCGGCAACTGCCAAATTCATGGGCGGAAGGCTACCGCTTTCACGCCCAGCCTGTACGGTTTCCCGTATGAGCACTTCCATCACCGAACTCCGCGCTGGCATTGAGCGTGAAATCACGATTTTTTTGTCGCGACAAAGGCAGCTGATGGGCGAAATTAATCCGGATTCGATCGTTCTGATTGACTCGGTCGAAGAATTTGTCAGCGGCGGTAAACGTCTTCGGGCTATCTTTCTGCTTTCCGGGTCGCTAGCCGCAGGAGCACCGTTATCTCGCGGTCTCTATCAATCAGCAGCAGCGATGGAATTCTTACAAGCATGTGCATTGATTCATGATGATGTGATGGATTCCTCTGATACTCGTCGTGGCCGACCAGCGACGCATCGCGAATTTGCAACTTATCATCGAGGGCATCGTTGGCTAGGTTCGAGTGAAATTTTTGGCACAGGTGCAGCAATTCTCTTAGGCGATCTATGTCTATCGTGGGCAGACGAATTACTCGTCTCAGCCGAATTGCCTTCGGCGTCCATCTCGGCTGGGAAAAAAGTTTACGACTTGATGCGAACTGAGTTGATGATTGGCCAATATTTGGATCTTTTGGAACAAGCGCGCGGTGGTGGATCAATTGAGCGAGCGTTTGATGTCATTAGATTGAAGTCAGCCAAATACACAATAGAGAAACCATTGGTGCTTGGCGCGACGTTGGCTGGTGCTTCAACTGATCTGCTGGCTGCGTTATCTGAATATGGTTTAACCTTAGGTGAAGCTTTTCAACTGCGCGATGATGTCCTAGGTGTTTATGGCGATCCAAAAGAAACCGGAAAGCCAGCCGGCGATGATCTGCGAGAAGGAAAGCAAACCGTATTGATTGCGGAAGCGCTCGCTACCGCTTCCGCTTCACAACATGAAGAGATTGATTACCACTTGGGT